>JAYVJI010000859.1:0-2004 GCA_043769435.1 Verrucomicrobiota bacterium | reverse complement strand
GCGAACTGTGTGAGCAGTGTCTGGTTCCGTCCGGCTGCGTAGGTGTCCCGGAGCCAGTTCATTTCCGGGCGCCAATGGGAATCCCGCGTGAAGGTGATGACCGCTGCGTTGCCCGTGTTGACGTCACCCCATCGGGCCGACTCAGCGACTATCGGCAGTTCCAACTGATCCCGGAGAGACTGCAGCCGCGCCAAATTCCGCGCCGGGGTCATCGGCCCCCCGTTGAAAAAATTATACTGAAGCCGGTCACCCCACAGGCGGCGGAACTGGGCGTTGTTTTTTCTCAGCGCGTAGTATAGTTCAGCAGGTGGTCCGGGGGTGCCTGCCACACGGTTGATCTCGGTGGCCGGGGTGCCGATGAGCGTGTGATTGAAATCCGAGATTCTTTTCGTTGCCACGAGGCTGGTCAGGCTGTTTCCCATGGAAATTTCCGCATCCCAGACCTGCCAGTTGAATCCGTCGTTCGGCAGTAATCCCCGGGAGCGGCGTCCAGCTTCCCAGTTTTTGTTAAAGAAACGGGAGGCATCCGTCAGGTTCACGCCGGGGACACCGCGGAAAACCGGGCCCATCCAGTCGTTCTGGCCGCCCCACATTTGGACGAGCAGATGGTCGATGAATTCGGTGAGCGGCAGGTATTGCTGGAGGGCAGCGTATGTCGCGGGGTTGGAGACAGCGGTTGGGGGCCGGACGAGGGCAAGTGCCGCATCTATCGCGGCCCCATTTCCATCCACCAGATCGTAGAGCGGGCTGGATGTATTGGAATGTTCCACGACGTCCCAGTCCGCCTCCTCACCACCCTTGTGACTGGCAAAAAATTCCTGACTGATCACCTCATGGAGATCATAGATACCCCAGTAAAGCCCATTCAGGTAAAGGTGAATGTATCTGCCCCTCGCGGAGAGCCGGCCCATGTCGGTTTCGGTCTGGCGCAGGAACCGGTCGCGGACATAGGTGGCATGGGCAGCTAGGTCTTCCGGGTCGGATCCGAATGGCACGGCCCAGCCATCATGCCCACCGCCCCTGAGTTGGAGCTTGTCAAAAACGTCCACCGGCGAACCGGGGTAAAGTGGATAGCGCAGGCGGTCCGCGCCATAGGTTTTACGGAAATAGACGCGGAAGGGTTTCTTGGGATGCTCAAGGGGGGCGTCTCCTCCGTGCATCCGCAGGCCCACATCCTCCTGCCATCTTTCCGTCCCTGTCGCATCGAGAGGATTGAAGTATTCCATGGAAGCTGGCAGTTCCGTAGAGCCGAGGCGCCCGTTGGTATAGATGCCTGTGTTGAAATTCCAAAGTCCCGGAGAAGGGGTGGATATACTAACAACTGGAAATGTGGTGGAGAGCGACGGCACCATCAGGCCGGAATACTGCGCAAGCGACGTCACGCCGGGATCCATTCTGTAGTCAGCCGGAACCACAGGGCCCGTCAATGTTCCAAGTGTGAAATCATACTCGTTGCCCCATGTCGTTGGGAATCCGGGGACAACGGCCGGCTGATTAACGACCTGCGCGGCAAACACATAAGTATGGGTTTTGGCGGAGGAGGGATTCCATCCCGTTTTGAATGCCGCTGCGCGGAGCACCGTGGTTGCCGATATGGCGACCGGCACCGTATATACCGTGCCATTGGTCGGGGTGGGGAGACTGTTATCCGTGGTATACTTGATCTGCGCGTCAGGTGTGTTCACCGTAAGCGTCACGTTTTGCGCAGTAGTGTAGAATCCTCGCTTAACGCTGAAGTCCGGAGCATCGGTGAAGCCCTCCACAGGGGCTGAAGTATTGAGCACGGAAGGGGTGGGCTTTGCCAAGTACCCCGGAAGACTGGCGCTAGAAGCGATGGAGGAGATGTCCAGCTCCGGAACGATGAGCAAGTCACTGCTGCCAACCGTGCTGTTGAGCGCCTGAATGGCAAGGACATTTGTCCCGGCGACTAGCGCGCTCTTTTGCGCAGAGACATCGAATGAGGCAAACAAGGTTGCGTCGGCATCTAGGCGGTTCGCCGTGGCC
>JAYVJI010000858.1:0-4112 GCA_043769435.1 Verrucomicrobiota bacterium | reverse complement strand
CGATTTTGCGCTCATGAGCATCGTCGGCCAGCCACAGCTCGCTGACGACCATGGGCAGCAGTTTCCCCTGCTCTGAATACACTACACTATGCGCAGGTTGACGAAACGCCCGTCGAGTATCATCATCCGTGGCCCCGCTGTCATCCGTGCCGATCCAGCGGGAGAGCACACGGCTCCGCGCATCGAACACTTGGCGGGATATGGTGCCGTCCGGAGCCACGGTGCGCACCGTGCGGCCCATGAGGTCATAATTCTCCGCCCATCGCCGTGTGGCCCGGCTTCAGCCGCCAAAGCAACGCACATTGGTCTGGAAGATCATGCAGTGAAGCTCGGCTGCGTGATGCCCGGTGAAGCCTGCTCCAGCTTTGGCGATGCCCTGCGCCCGATCAATGCCCGGTGACCGCTGCTGCGGGACGGGCCGTTGCGGGCTTGAAGCACGCTATCAAAATCAGGACCGCAACGATGGCCAGACCTGCGGGCACAAGGAAAAGATTGCCGTAGTCGAGAGTTTTGTCAGCCTTGGTAAAGGTCTTGTCGCCCGAGTATGTCCAGTAGATCTTAGCCGCGATGTCGCCCAGTCCGAAAATCATTAGGTTGAAAAGCCCCTGAACACTCGTGCGGATGTCCTTGGGACAACACTCGTCCACATAGATGTAGATCGTCGCGAAGTAAAAGGCGTAACAGATGCCGTGCACGATCTGGACTAGAATGATGAGCCATTGCTGGTCAGGCATGTAGGCATAAATCAAAAAGCGCAGCGCGTGGCCCAGAATCCCTACGATCATCGTGGCCTTCCATCCCAGCTTTCTCAGCGTCAGCCCCAGAATGAACATCGTTAGGATTTCCGCCACCTGACCTATGCTCATCACCGCCTGAGTCCAGTTACTCGCGATGCCAACCCCCGGACTGGATAGGAACCCGTCAGTATATAAAAAGTAAGTGTTGTGGACGAAGGCGTCGATGAACGTTACGATCCATAACACGAGGATGACGGGATGCTTCAGCAGGCCAAAAGCAGCTGCCCATGCCGGCGTTTCTCCGGGCTGAGCCTTCTTGGGAGGCGTGTGGGGAAGCGTGAGGCTGAATGCCGCCAGCAGCAGCGATGCGATGCCCGCCACGATGTATGTCCAGCGTGTGCCGTCCACAAGGGCTCTTCCTTTCAGGGGGCTGCCTAGGACTGTGCCCATCCAGCTCACAAAGCCTTCTGTCTTTGGAGCAGAGACCTTATCCCAATCCACCAGCAAAAAGATAAACGGCCACGCCGCCAGGATCCAGCCAATCGTGCCCCCCATTCGCACCATCCCAAAATCCCTCACCGGGTCCTTTATATTGGCAAAAGCGATTGAGTTCGCAATCGACATCGTGGGCACATAGAGGAGACAGTGGATCGCCATGAGCGCGAAAAATGACCAAAATTCGACCGCTCCGTTGGCATCTGGCTTCAAAAAACCTAGGCCGAGGATCGCCAGTCCCCCTATCAAGTGGCTCACCGCCAAAAACTTCTCCGCAGCGAACGAGCGGTCCGCAAACTGATTGCTGAAGAACATGCCGATGACCGCTGCCACTGGAAAACAAAGCAAAATGGCCAGCCGCTGATCATCGGAAAAACCAATCGCAGGCAGATACCCGAAAATCTTCGGCAGCCAAGCCCCCCAAATAAAGAATTCAAGCACCATCATGATGAAGAGCTTCGTGCGGATGGATGTTTCCATATAGTGGCGGGTAGCGTAGTTAGAATGGTGCCTGTTAGCAGGACTGAATGCGACCATATTGGAAATCCAGCAGTCCTGGCAACCCCTTTAATGCGTCCTTTTCCAACTTCTTTACGGAAATCAACCCCGTGCCTGCCCCGGAATTACCCTCCCGGGCACGCCCTTGGGGGTTACCCCATCTGGAACAAGGGCGGCGGCGGCGTTATTTGCTCATGTCGGCGGTGTTAGATGCCGTGTAGAAGGCAGTGCCGCGCCGCGTGTCCCCGGCAGCAGCGGCTTTTGTCGGCGGGTCGGGTTTTACTTCATTGCAGCGGGAGATGTGGCTGACGCTGACGCCGTGGAGCCGGGGGCGGCGCTGCACGCCAAAATTATGCCAAAAACGGCGCGCAGATAGCCCGCGACGACGCCGCAAAAATGGCCGCACAGACCGCCGCCGCCGCGGGATACCGTTATCCGCATGTGGCCGGTGCAGAGCACGCAATACCCCACGCTGCAACCATGGCACAAAGTCGCGTGCTCCGTCGGTGATGCCATCATAGGGTGCTTTTGGACAGCGCGCTTTGTCCGTGGCAAGGTCCCGTTCCATCAGGAACCAGAAATCCTCCTTTACATCACCGGAATCTTCCGGCGGGGCACATCTGGTGTAGATGGTCTCTAGCCGTTCAGCGGCTCCTTTTGGGCTTTGGCAGTGAGTCTCTTTCCCTCGAAGTCGGGCGGCAGAGCATCGGCATCTGAGGTATGCAGAAAATCCCTCATCAACTCCGCCCTAGCTTCCTTGAGCGCGCCCTGCATAGCATCCTCCGCCTGCTGCAGCGAGGTACCTTCCGGCACCTTGAACTCGATCACACGACGCAGCGTCAGCCCGCCGCCAGGCTTGCGGATTATCTCTATAGCACTTTTCTTCATGCTGCCCGCATCGCACCATTTTTGGATCTGCCAACTAGTTTTCCCAACTTTTTTCGGTAAAATTTCCTGACTAACTCGCGTATGACCATTTCCAACGGCTCGATTCTTCACGAGTTACTCCTTGTTCCACACCCAAACGGGCGCGGGTTTTCCGCTAGAAACACGAGATACGCCTCCTCTGTTCTCCTCCCTTCGCGTATCTGTGCGTGAGCCCTCAGTGAGTCTCGCGCCCGCTGCGTGGATTTGCTGCTAGGATTTTTCCTTCACGAGCATCGCCTGCTTGCCGATACGGCCGCGCAGATAATGGAGACGGGCACGGCGGACAGCGCCTTGTTTGACGATCTCGACGCGGGCGATCCGCGGGGTGTGCACCGGGAAAACGCGCTCCACGCCCTCGCCGTAGCTGAGCTTCCGGACCGTGAAGGACTGGCCGACGCCCTGACCCTTGCGGGAAATGACGATACCGGCGAAAATCTGGATACGTTCCTTGCCGCCTTCTACCACGCGGGTATGGACCTTGACCGTGTCACCCACCCGGAAGTCGGTCACGTCTTTTTTCATTTGTTCGCGTTGAATCAGTTCCAGCTTGTTCATGGGATCGATAGGTGTAAGAGAGAGAAAATGGTGCGCTGACCGGTGGCTTTGCGGGGCAGATCTGGCCTGTATGGACCGGCGGGCGGGGCGGAGGGTCTAAACCGGGCATGACGCGGCGCAAGCGGATTTTCCCGTTTTCACTGTTTTGCGTGTTTTACCCGTGTGGCCCGGTGGCACGCCCGGAGTTGGGCGTTTTTCCGGGCTGCGGCGCTCCGGCGTTCAGGCTTTGGTTTTCCGGGGAGCGCGCACCTGATCGATGCAGAGCGTGGCGCCCGCGCCGTTTTCAAAGGGTTGGACGAGCGCTGTGACCTCCACCACCGGATAACGCACGGTATTTAGTCCCCAGTGCTGCCACGCGGCGGAAAACATCTCACACTCCAGAATGCCGCTGCGGTCAGCGAGGGTGAGAAATTTCATGGTTCCTCCGTCTGTCTGCGTATGCATGCGCTCCTCTATGATGAGCCCGCACACGGTGACGCGCTCCCCGGGATAGCGTCCAGCCTCGCCCAGCGGGCAGTAGGTTTCCCAAGCAATGTCCGGGAAGAGGGCGACCGGGTGATCGCTGACGGTGAATCCGAAGAGGTCCTGCTCGTCGCGGAGGCGGCTCAGAAGCCCGGGCTCCTCACGCTGGCCCGGCATGGCGACAGCTGCGGTGCCGGCATCGAAAAGCAACCCCTGTCCTGCCGGTGCCCTCTCTTGGACCCGGGACGCCCAGAACTGCGCGGTGCGGCTTTGACCGAAGGAATCAAACGCCCCCGCCCGGATGAGCGCCTCCGCTTCCTCCGGCAGCGGCCGCACGCGGTGCAGGAAATCCGCCATGCCGGAGAAGACCCCGCGCTCTCTGCTGAGTACGAAACGCTCCACGGTGGCTGCACTCAGCCCGGCGATCTGGCGCAGGGG
>JAYVJI010000857.1:0-14554 GCA_043769435.1 Verrucomicrobiota bacterium | reverse complement strand
GTGTGATGCAGCGCGAAACCGTGCGTTTCCGAGACCTGATCATCCGCGAGCGGCAGAGCGGGGAAGCCGATCCGGATGTTGCCGCAGGTATCCTAGCCGACGAGGTTATGAAAGGAAGCCTAGCACTTCCTGAATGGAGTGAAGCAACCGCGCAGTGGATGGCCCGATTGGAGTTTTTGCGCAAAGCAATGCCTGACTTGGAACTGCCGGCATTTACAGAGGAGGACCGCCGGCTGGTGCTGGAGGAGATGTTTCAAGGCTGCCGCAGCTATCGTGAGATCAAGGATCTCTCGCCACTCACTGCGCTGCGGGCGTGGCTCAGTCACAGCCAGGCATCAGCGCTGGAGCGGCATGCCCCGGAAAAGGTGGAGATAGAGACCGGCCGGAAAGTGAAGATTGACTACACGCGTCCCGAGGAGCCTAGCATCAGTGTTTTTATCCAGCAATTATTTACGCAAAAAGACACGCCCCGTATAGCAGCCGGACGCGTGCCGTTGGTGCTCAGCATACTCGCGCCGAATCACCGCCCCATCCAGATCACGCGCGACCTCGCCGGATTCTGGAAGAATCACTACCCGGCACTGAAGAAGGAGTATGAGCGCAAGTACCCCCGGCACAAATGGCCGCCCATGCCCTGACTGGCGGTTGCCATGGTTATAGATGCGAACACCCGTAAAGGATATGGAACCAGTGTTTGAAGACGATGAACTGTGCCAGGCGGTGATCACGAGCCACTGGCGGCACTCAAAACACAGCGGCTGCTGCCCAGACCCAGCGATGAGCCGGGCCGGGGAGAACCCTGCCTGCGGTGACTTGGTGCGGTTAAGTGTGACTCTGGAAGCAGGCCTGCTTTCCTGTGTCAGGCATGAGTCCGCAGGATGTGCGGTAAGCATGGCCAGCGCATCACTGGTCTGCTCCGGGACCCAGGGGCGGTCTCCCTCGCTGGCTCTGGAATACCTAGCCGCCATGCGTGCCATTCTGTCAGGAAGGGAGCCCGTAGCAGAGCCCGGGGAGGCCGCCGCGCTTCGCCTGCTTTCAGCCAATCCTGCGCGGATTCGCTGCGCACTGGTCGCGATTGGGTTGATGGAATCTCTGTGCCACGAAGCAACGCTGAGCGCGTCGTGACTAGGTTATTGGTCGTAAATTTCCATTGTGATCTCCGGCCTGGAGAGGCAGCATCCAGTTTGACCGCCGGCCATCCAACACGTGCTCTGTGTAAACCTTCGCCATCCTTGCTCATGGCAGGTTTATGGATATTTTTGTGTTCGTGCCTCCGGGCAGGTGAAAGCGCTCCGTTCATCGTCATTGAAAGCGCCAGCCTGAGCGGAATTGATTTGGTCGACCCCATGGCAGTCTTTAAAGTGGTTTTCAATGCACTGCCGGAAGAAGTGCTGGTGTTGCCGACAGAAAACTATTGCTACTGGCAGCTGCGCGCAGCGGGAAAGTGTCTACGGGGCAATATCCGGCTGGCCAGCGGAATGAGGGAAAGTGGACGGATCTCGTTTGCCTTTGAAGAATACCCCCGTCCCGCCCGGGGCTCCCCGATAGCTGGTGCCATCAAGCCCGGAGCCAGTGATGGAGTGGCTGTGACCTGTCCCGGGCCTTTTTCCTGCGTGGTGAAGACCGCTGATCGGCGTGTGACTTTTGCCCTCCATCAGATCCCTCAATTGCCGCCAGCCTCGTTCGCTCTCCGGAGCGGCGAAGTCTTTGTTGCGCGCACCTTCGATGAAAGCGGGCTGCCATTCTTTCTGCTCTTCGATCTCAAGCGCCGGAGCTTTCTCTGGGTATTGAACGAGGAAAAGCCTGTTGCCGAAAGTTTTTTACTAACTGATATTGCTGCCAGCGGGCAGCGCACCGGATTCGTTTTTTTTATTGATGCCGACCGCAAAGTTCTAGCCTCCGTGAGTCAGGCTGCGCGGGATGCCAATGATTACTTTGACGGACCATTCGACCAACTGGCGGACAATTACGCCGATCAGGCAAATCTGCGGCATTTTCTGGAACTGGCCTACCCACAGCTGCGCGGGAGGATCGATAAGTGGGGGCATCTGGCAGGCAGCGAAACGCCGCAACGCATAGCGATCAGTGGCTGCACTGCCAGTGAAAGCCCGGAGCAGGCGATTCGTTTTGTCCGCCAGGCGGTGGATTCCGGCGATCCCATACTCTTCATTTCCGCTGCTGCTTCCCGAAACACCACAAATACCCGGTAGCATAGCATACTTTATTTATCTTTCGGGGAGAGTGAGCGCCGCCATCAGTTCCATGGCCTTTCTTCCCGGCAGGACGCCGGGAGACATCGCATTCATCACGTAGCCAAAGGCCACGCCCGTTTCAGGGTCCGCCCATGCTAGGCTGCCACCCGCGCCCGGATGACCAAGGGCATTCCGTCCGGCTCCCATACTGTGGCGGAGTTTTGCGCCGTCAGTGGCTAACGGGTCCATCATAAAACCAGCGCTGAATTTGTTAGTCATCATGAGTACGTCATCCTGCCTCTGAATGAGCGGCTGGCGGCACCATCCCATGACAGCGCAGGGAATGAGCCGCCTTCCCTGCCAGCAGCCGTCAGCTGCCAGCAATGCATAGATCCGCCCGAGCCCTCTGGCGCTGCCGACCCCGCCCATGGCTGCCAGTCCTGCGGACCAGACTTGGGGCTGGTTGAAATCTGCCACGGAGTGCAGACCTGACGGGGATTGAAAGGAGCGGCGTGTCAGGCTGGTATGGTCTGCGAAGGCTCTGTAAAATGGAGCCTCCGGGCTGTCCATGGGGGCTGGCGGGCCCGGGTAGAGTCTGGCCACCCGGTGGTGCTGCTCCTGCGGCAGCCCGATCCAGAAATCCGCCGCCAGCGGTTCTGTGATCCGCTCTGCGAGGACGCTGCCGATTCCTGCTCCGCCAGCTATCCGCCGGCAACATTCTTCTAACAGATAGCCAAAAGTCCGCGGGTGATAGGCTAGGGCCGCCGCCTCCGGCACCTGCACAGCCAGCGCCGCAGCAACGGCCTCATGATCCAGCGCATCGGCTTTGAGGCTCAGTGCGGAAAGCCCGGCCTGATGAGAAAGCAGTTCGGCAAAGGTGCACCTAGCACGCAGTTCCGGCCACACTTTCTGCACGGGGGTATCTAGGTCCAGACCGGCCTCATGCAGGACAAGGAGCAGCGCGAGTGAAGCAGGCCCTTTGCTGGCGGACCAGACAGGCACGAGCGTATGCTCATTCCAGGTGCCGATTTCCTCCCGGGTCCGCGATCCGGCGCTGAGGTGAAACACCTCAACTCCATCATGCCAGATGGAGACTGACGCCCCCAGTTCCGCACGCAGGGAAAAGTTATCAGCAAAGGCGTGTGCAACGCCCGGCAATGACCACAGGTTTTCAGTTCGAGGGCTGGAATGGGAAGTGTTCAAGTTCACAAATAGGAGGCTCAGAAGGGCGACAGGACTTTCCCGGCAACGTAGCGGTATCCGGGCTCTGAGGCTGCTGAATTTTGAGGGGGGCTATCCTTATTGTTGAGGGCTGGTGAAGGGGGCTCAGGGAGTTGCGGCACGGTAGAATCTCTTTGATTTGGTGGTGTGGAGGGGATCACTTTTCGGGCCTGTGACGGCGGTGCCGGAGGCGTCCGTGTTGGCCGTTCCTATGGTTATCCAGTTTTGCAGGTCTGAGGAGGCTTGGAGGGTGACGGTGCTGTTAGGTGTGGCGCGGATGACGGTGGCGCTGAATGTGCCGGGGCTTCCGCCTGAGGGTGGCCGCACAGTGAAGGCAGTGAGGGCCGGTGCGGGCAGGGCAGTAGCACGGATGTTCAGGGTGAATGTGGATTCGTCAGCATCGTCGCTGAGGATCACGAGTTGGGCGTTTTTGACCCCGGCGGTTGTCGGGCTGAATGTGACGCGAAAGCTGGTGCCGACCCCGGCATTCAAGACTGCAGCGGGTGCGAGAAGCAGCGAAAAGGAAGAGGCGTCTGGTCCGTTGATCTGGATGAGCGGTGTGCCGATGAGGTTGAGGGTCGCAGTGCCAGTGTTGGTAATGTTCCAGGTAAGTATGGCGCTGCTGCCGGCATTGACAGAGGGCATGACATCGGTGGCATTATTGGCTAGGGGTGCCCCATTCTGACCTGAGTGGAGGGCGATTTCAGCGCCCGCGACGGCAGTCAACGTGACGTCATTGCCGGTGCCGCCTGTGTAGCTGACGGCATAACGGTTCGTGTCGCTGTGGACGAAGGCCCCCTGGGGAAGTCCGGCAAAAGTCCCGTTGATGGCATCGGTTCCGTCGTTGGTGATGATAGTGAGCACGCTGCCAAGGCTGCGGGCAACACTCTGGCTGAGTCTGAGTGAGGCCCCACCCAGAGAGACGGCGCCGCTGGTGTCGCTGGCAGTGGCGGCGACACTGATGCTGTCAAAGGGAATGCCCGAGCCCGTGCCGCTGATGTCCATGGTGACGGTGACGGCTGGAGTGAGGGTGAGCCGGGAGCAGTTAAGGGTGCCATTTCCAGGACTTAGCGCGCCGCCCGCTGTGGTGGCAGTGATGCCAAGCACCGGGACTCTTCCGATAAAGCTTCCGCCATTCAGTGAGACCGCCATCTCCGGAATGGCGGACCCGGAGAGTAGCTGGAGCAGTCCTTCATCCACAGAAAAAGCTGTACGGGGAAGGGTGCTATTGAGATTGAGAGTGCCGCCTCCCGTTTTCCGCTGAGTAATCCCGGTGTTGGCCGGGGTGACGGAGACCCGGCCATTCTGTGTTAGGGTTTTACCATCCTCCACCCGCCATGTCCGCACGCTTCCGGACATCTCCAGAAAAGCAGCCGTGGTGGTGTCCCGGGTCGACGTGATGTCCCCAGCCACAGTGAGCACCGTGGAGACAGTGCCAAGGGTGCCTCCTGCCAGCACCAGACCGCCTATGGTGTCGGCGGCGGTCAATACCAGCGCGCCGTTTGTTTCCAGCGTGACTATGGAGGTATCGGCTATTTGCGCGTCGGCTGTGATCGCCACTGTGGCAGGGGACGTTCCGCCGCCGATGGTTAGGTCCCGGGGAATAGCACCATTCAGAAATGACCGTGCCAGAGTCAATGTGCCGGCGTTCACACTGGTGCTGCCTGTATAGTCATTACGGCTGTTGCCGCTCATGACGACCTCGCCTGTCCCTGCTTTAATAAGGGTTCCGGATCCTCTGATGGGTCCATTGAACCGCATCTGGCCTAGCCCGGTATTCTCGAGGGTGAGCACTTTTTCCGGAGCCACGCCGGTCTGGATTTCATGATTGAGACCAAACCTCAGCTCGCCATTTCCGCTCAGTGCCCACGTCTGTGAGTCAGCTAGGCGGAGGTCCTCGTCAATGCTGACGATGCCGGTGTCATGGGTGGCCTCGATACCGGCTGTGAGTTCCAGTTCTGTAAAAGTGCCCGCTCCCTGCTGGAGAGCGTAGCCGCCCGCTGTGAAGCGCAGCCTGTAAACATTGCCGCCCATGTCAACGATCGGGAAACGCTCTGCAAGGGGGGTGGCTGGCGCGAGGGAGCCGAAGATCAGCGTGTTGGTAGCCACGGGCAGGGTGTTGCTGGTCCAATTGGTTGCCTCGCTGAAGTTTTGCGTGGTTCCGCCTGCATCCCATTCCCTAGTTCCCAGCTGGACGGATGGGACCACAGCCACGCCGAAGTCATTCCCCGTCCCGCCGGCGTAAGTAAAGCGGTATGAATTCAGCCCGATGGTGATCACTTTTCCTTCAGTGATCCCGTCTCCCAGCGTTGTCCGGAAGCGTGGGTTCTGGATGATAGGATCCGCGCCGTCATTTGTTATCATCTGGATGAACTGCCCCGTGGTGGACGGGGCTACACGCTCCAGCCTGACCCTTGCGTTGCCGGTGCTCACTGTGCCAATAACGTTGATGTTGTCCCCGACCGAGCCGGATCCGCGGAATTCATTAACGAATTCTGCTGTGCTGGTGAATGCCAGATTTTCTGTCACCAGAGTGCCATTCAGCTGACCGGAATCGCTGGGATCACCAGTCGAGAGTGAGCCGCTGACGGTGAGCGCAGAAACTGTGCGGAGAGCATGCAGTGCGGCCCCGGTGCTAACTGTTAGCGGGCCTGAGGCGCCGTTCTTCAAAATCAGGCGGGCCGCATCTGTGCCGTCACCTACAGAAATGCTCCGGAATGCAGGCCCTGAACCCGCCGTGCTGGTGAAGCGCACCGTCCCATCCCCCCTGACCAGCAGGTCTTTGGAAGTGCTGGCCAGCACAGCTCCATTCAGGTCCAGCTGAGCCGCCGCGTTGTTGACGGACAATGTCAGTGCGGTGCCGGTGTTCACTTCCAGATCGCTGTTGAGTGCCGTGGTCCCCGCCCCGTGGGAAATGAGAATGGCGGGATCGACCCCGCCCGCCGATTTTAGAAACAGGGTATTCCCGTCCAATGAATAACCGGTGCCGGAGAACTCCAGGCGGTGAAACGCACCAAACGTAGAGTTGGCAGGGTAGTCGTTGTTCATCGCCTTATTCGACCCTCCTTGGGGAAAAACCAGCGTGTCATTCGCGTCAGCCGGGCGGTCGACGGTGCCCCAGTTGGAAATATTCTGCCCGCCGAAAAAATTCCAGTTTCCATTGAATGCTCCGGTCCACGGATGAGTTGTGGCCTGGCCTGTGCCCGTTGATGCCAGCACTCCGGCCAAAACGCCAAACATCGCTAGCGGAGGTAATGAGGTCATTTTTTTCATTGAGATGGATGGGTGAAGCACAGGTCCGGCGGTCATAATGTATTGGCGTAAAATGCGCTTGGCTGCAATGCGTATTCCGGAGCGCTGCGCAGGGGCTGCGCAGTGAATATCGGGAGCCGGTCCAGCCGATCAGTGTGACCGGGGATTTTGAGTAATTTTTCCCGTGCCAAACCATGATTCCGGGTTCAGGACTGCGGGTATGTTTACTGATTATCTTGCTGCCAGTGTTGCTGCCATTCAATCTCTTGCCTCAGTGGAGGTGGAGGTGGATGTGGCGGCTGTGTTGCTGACTGAGTCATTGCGAAACGGAGGAAAGATCATGAGTTGCGGGAATGGCGGAAGCGCAGCGGAAGCAGCGCACTTTTCCACGGAACTGCTCTGCCGGCTGGAGGGTGAGCGGCCTCCGCTGGCTAGTATCAATCTGACGGCGGACGGCAGTTTTATGACCGCGACCGCTAACGACTATTCGTATGGCCGGGTGTTTGCCCGCCAGGTCGAGGGACTGGGGCGGCCGGGCGACGCGCTGCTGGTGCTGTCGACGAGCGGGAATTCCCCTAACATCATAGAGGCACTCCACGAGGCGCGGAAGCGGGGGATCCGGACGGTGGCGTTGCTGGGCAAAAGTGGAGGGGAAGCGGCCCCGTTGGCAGATGTGGCGGTGATAGTGCCGTGCGAAAGGACGATGCATATACAAGAGGCTCACCTAGCGCTGGTCCACATCCTGTGCTGGAAAATAGAGCGCGGGATTTATCCGGCAATGGCCTGAGGGCTCATGGCTATGGCGCGGCAGGCACAAGGGAAGGGATGGGGAAGGCGGTTCCGGAGGCTGCTGGTGTGGAGCGCTGCTGGCTGGGTACTGATTTGGTACGGGCTGCCATGGTGTTTTCCCTGGCCGGAGGCGCTGAGCAAGCCGCCGCCGGCATCCCCATCCATCACGGACCGGCATGGTGTCCCGCTGCGGAGGCTGCTGGCTGGCGGCCAGAGGGCAAATGCACCGCTGCCGCTGGAGCGGATCCCGCAGGCGCTGATCAGGGCCACGATGGCAGCGGAGGATAAGCGATTCCGTTCCCATGGCGGGGTTGATCTGCTGGCGCTGGCCCGCGCGGTCAGGGATACTGTGGTCGCCCAGCGGGCGGTTTCCGGTGCCAGCACCATCACCCAGCAACTTGTGAAGCTGGCGCAGCCGCAGCCTCGCACGCTGTGGACCAAGCTCGTAGAGGCAATGACGGCCCGGCGCGTGGAGATGACATGGAGCAAGGATCGGATCATGGAGGAATACCTGAACCGGCTAAGCTACGGCAGCATGGCAGCAGGCTGCGGCAGTGCTGCCCTGACGTTTCTAGATAAACCGCTGGAGGACTGCAGCATGGCAGAGTGCGCCCTGCTGGCGGGGCTGCCCCAGGCTCCTGCCCGGTTGAGTCCGTGGCGGCACCCGGACGCGGCCCGCCGCCGTCAGGTGTGGGTGCTGGAGCGGCTGCGGGCGCTGGGCTGGATCAGTGAGGAAGAGGCCGCCCGCGCGGCGGAGGAGAAACTGAAGCTGGAGCACGGGCTGGCGGGTTTCCGTGCGCCGCATTTTGTAGACTACGTGCTGGAACGGCATCCTGAGTGGACGGGGGACGCTCCTTTGCAGACCACTTTGGACTTGGAAGTGCAGCAAGTTTGTGAGGATGCCATCCGCAGCCGGCTGGCGCTGCTGGTGAATCAACACGTGAACCATGCGGCCGCTGTGGTGATGGATAATGTCACCGGCGAAGTGCTGGCGATGACAGGTAGTCCGGACTACCGGGCAGCTCAGGTGAACGGCGCGACCGCCCGGCGTTCTCCGGGATCAGCGTTGAAACCGTTCACCTACCTGCTGGCGCTGCAACAAGGATGGAGCCCGGCTACGATCCTGCCGGATTTACCGGTGGAGTATATGACGGAGACGGGGCTCTACAGGCCCGGTAATTACAATCACCGCGCCGCAGGACCCGTTTCCCTGCGGGTGGCTCTGGCCTGTAGTCTGAATCTGGCGGCCGTGCGGCTGCTGAGAGAATGTGGGGGGGCGGCTGTGCTGCGGGAATTGCTCCGGGCCTGCGGTATCAATACCCTGACAAAACCCGCTGCGCATTATGGCCTCGGCCTCACCATCGGTTCGGGGGAAGTCACGCTGCTGGGCCTGACAGGTGCTTATTCGGTGCTGGCGAGGCTGGGCACATGGCTCCCGCCACAGGTGCTGACCGCAGCGCCGCGGCAGGCCGCCAGCAGGATCGCCGACCCTGATGCCTGCTGGCTGCTGGCGGATGTTTTATCTGATGCGGGGGCGCGGGTGCGGACCTTCGGGGCCGGGCCTGCACTGCGGCTGCCGTTTCGGGTAGCGGTGAAAACAGGCACCAGCAGTGACTACCGGGACAACTGGACGGTGGGATATACTCCGCGCTACACAGTCGGAGTATGGGCAGGAAATTTCGATGGTACGCCCATGCGCGGTGTGAGTGGAGTGACTGGCGCCGCGCCTATTTTCCGCGATATATTCTCATGGCTGGAGAGTCGGCATCCGCTGGCTTGGTATGAGCAGCCGCAGAGTATAGTGGGCGTGCAGATAGATCCCCTGACGGGGCTCCGAATGCCCATGAAATGGCGGGAGCAGCGCGAGGCGGCAGAGGATTTTTTCCGCGCCGATGATCTTCCAGGTGAGCCGGGAATCCATGCGTATGATGAGACGGGGCGCGTGCTCCTGCCCCGTGCTTATGCGGCATGGCTCGCTGGGCCGGATAATTGGCTGGGCCAGACGGCTGCTATCACCACCCAGCCGCCACCACCGGAGGAATGCCGCATCATTTCCCCCCTGGGCGGGACCGTGCTGTATCTCGATCCCGACCTGCCGGGCGGAGGATCATTGCTGCCCCTGCGCTCTGCCGGTGTAGATGAGCCGGAGTGGTCTTCAAAGACCCTAACCATCCGGGGACGTACGGCAGTGTTGACGCCGGGCCGGCATGAAATCAGCCTGCGCGATCCAGAGTCGGGCCTCACTCGCTCAACATGGGTGGAAGTCCGGAAACTCTGAGATCGAAGCGCCAGGCGGGCGTATAACCCGGGATGGAAACGTAAAAGTCACGGATTGCGGTGAAATTGTGATAGACTCCGGGGTTCATTCTCTTTCATACTAGTCTTTTAGTCTTTCCGCGACCCATGCCCGCACTCAACATCAGCACGGTTACCAAGGTCTATCCCAACAACGTGCTAGCGCTTGATGGGTTGAAGATGCGTGTGGAGCGGGGGACGGTGTTCGGGTTGCTGGGGCCTAACGGAGCGGGAAAGAGCACCTTGGTGAAGGTGCTGATGACGCTGGTGCGGCCGCAGGAGTGTAAGGGAACCTTGCTGGGGAAGCCGGTGGGTGATGCCCGCATGTTGCGGCGGACTGGCTATTTGCCGGAAAATCCCACGTGGCCGGACCATCTGCGGGCGGAGGAATTACTGGATTTCGCAGGTAGGCTCCACAGCATGGGGACGGCGGACCGCCGGCGGCAGGTGGAGGAGTTGCTGGTGCTGACCGGGCTGCACGCCTGGAGGCGGGACCGGGCCCGGGTGTTCAGTAAGGGAATGCGCCAGCGGCTGGGACTGGCCCACGCGCTCATGGGGGATCCTGACATTATTTTTCTGGATGAACCGACGGATGGCGTGGACCCCATCGGACGCAAGGAAATGCGGGACATCATCCTGGCCCTGAAGGCGCGGGGTAAGACGGTCTTCGTCAACAGTCACGTGCTGGGAGAACTGGAGCTGATGTGTGACAGTGTGGCCATCATGTCCCGCGGGCGGGTGGTGCGCCAAGGCACGATAGATGAGCTGACGCTGGAGAGCTTTCGCTATGAAATCCGGGTAGGAGGAAATGCACTGGATGATGCCGGCCTTTGCGCCTTGGTGGAGACTCTGGGCGGGAAAATCACGCTGGAGGAAAACGGGGAAAGCCTGATGGTGCTCCCGACGCGGAGGCCACACCTGGTGCAGCCCGTGGTGGATGAACTCCGGCGGCGGGGCTTCCTGTTGATCAGTGTGGCCCCGGCGCGGCAGTCGTTGGAGGAGCTTTTCCTGGAAGCCGTGCGCACCGGACGTGGCGGCAGTTCCGATGCCTTCAAAGGAGGTGACGCATGAGGACGATCATGGCGGTCATGGGTGATACGCTGCGTTCACTTTGTCAGCGCCGGCTCTTCTGGGTGCATTGCTGGAGCAGCCTTGCGGTGGTGCTTTTTTTTGCGGGAATGGGGTTTCATGATGGCGGGTGGCACGCGTTTTTCGGGCTGAAGTCATTTCCGAATCCGCAGCTGAGTCCCGGCACACCATGGGAGCACTCGCTTCACTGCTGGGTGCTGAGCCGGCTGGCACGCTGGTGGGTGGCGGGCGGCTCGCTGGGGCTAGCCCTGTTCTGTTGCGCTTCCGTCATGCCCCGCACTCTGGATCAGGGCGCCGCAGCATTGTATTTGCCGAAGGTCAGGCGGCGCTCCTCGTTGCTGCTTGGCCGGTTCTTTGGCGGGCTGGTGTATGCCGGTCTGGTGACGCTGCTGGTGACAGGAGGCTTGTTCTTAGCCGCCGGCCTGCGCATGGGACAGTGGCTGCCGCAGTTGTTCTGGAATGTTCCCCTCGCGCTCCTGTTGTTTGCACCGCTTTACGGCATGTCCATGTTGTTAGGGGTGGTCACCCGGTCTTCCACGGCCGCGCTGCTGGTCGCGCTGCTCTTCGCCGGCAGCGTCTGGGCGCTGCATTCCTCAGTCAAGGAATCCCGGCAAAAGGCCGCCCTGCTAGCGGCTGGGGTGGACCACGATGATGAGGACAAGGCCTCAGGGCTCAGCGAATCCCTGGGCGGAGAGATCATGAATAAGGCGGCAGTAGTCCTGCCGGATGCCAGCCGTTTTCTCGACTGGCAGGAGGAGGAATCCTGCCCGCGTCCGGCTGTCACTTACCGCGATTTGTTCCGCCGTATGCGTCCCTCCCGCCGCGGGGCTCCGGCCTCTGGGAGCCCGCTGGAAGCAGTGCCCGCCGGTCGGCCTCCGGAAATTTTCACCGACATCTTAACAACCCTGGCGCTCACGGCCGGAACAGTAGCAGCCGCCTTGGGCCTGCTCCGCCGCAGGGATCTCTGAGCCCGCACCCTCATGGGCCGGCGTCCGCGTTTCTGCTCAGGGCTCTCCGATGACTGCCATTATGACGTCGGCATAAAGACGGTGGCCGAAATCGTTAGGATGGTTCAGCCCGTTTCCAGAAAGGCTCAGGTAGTTTTTCCGTGCTGCGACCGCAGTCCAGATGCTGGTGACATCCGCCGCAGCGCATCCCGGACCGGCGATGCCCTGGAGCGCTAGGGCGTAGGCAGGATAGGCTTCCGGGGCCGCGTGGATCCATTCAGCATTGGCCGTCATCGGTGAAATGACGATCACGTCGCACTTGGGATGCGCCGCCTTCACCATGGCGATGGTCTCGCTGATGAGCCCGGTGAATGCAGCCGCCGTGCGCTTCCCAGAGGCATCATTCATCCCGAAGGCCAGGAGCAGGAGATCCGGGGACTCCGCATTCACCGCCTTCGCTTGCTGCAGTCCCCATGCGGCATCCATGCCCCCGACGGAGAGGTTCCGGGCGGTGACTTTGACTCCGAACTTCTGCTCCAGTGCCTGGGCTGTGAGTTCATGATAGCCCGGCTGCATGGGGGGCGCGCCGGCGCTGCCGGAGGAGTTTGCCCCGGTGGAAATACTGTCGCCCAGGGTGACGAGCTTTATCGCGGTGCCGGGCTTCAGCTTTGCCCGCAGGTGCGGCAGTTGCTCCGCCGGTGCCGCCGTGGGGATGGTCGCCCTCCACTCAGCTTTTGCACAGTCGTAGGCAGCGCTGCATTGCAGATCATGGAAGTATCTGCCGTCTCCGTAGAGCATCCATGATTTGCCGTCGCGGCAGCCATTGTAACTGTTAGGAGAGTTCGGGGCTGGATGCAGTTGGGCAGTGGTCTTGAATGGGATGCGGGAGCCGGCGGTCAGGGTGACTTCTGCTGATCCAGGCTTCCATGTGTAGTCCCGCCCGGATTCATAGGTCACTTCGTGAGTCGCACTGCGGATCAGGGGCGGCGCATCGGGCACGGCGTAGAGCAGCGCGCTGGCCGCAGCCGCGCCTTCGGCCTGAACAAAAAACAGCGGGTCAGCAGTCATGTGTCGTGCCTTCCAGAGCGGTGGCGGCAAGGCAGGAGCCCCGGTCGTCCGGGCAGCGAATAGGAGTGACAGTAGCAGGATGGTGCGGCAAAACATGCGCAAGGCTATGGAGGATAAGCTGACAGAAAAGCCCGCGATGACGTAGCGGAGAATTCCTTCCCTGCGGGCATGCGGAGTCACCCACATTGCCTCTGCTCACCAACACAAGTGGGATGACGGTGCATTGAACGAATGCCGGTAAAGCAAAAGACTGCGTAGACAGCGGCAAACTAAGCGCCAGGAATGACTCCAGATATATGCCCAGACCTTCACGCATCACCGATCCCCGGAAGCTTCCTCAAGCCCGCCGCCACCAGCACACCGACTACGACCAGTCCACCGCTGCCGGTAATGAGGACACGCTCGATGAAATCCTCGAGCGCACCCCGGAGCCCCTCGTGCTGATCCTTGATCAAATCACCGACCCTCACAATCTCGGGGCCTGCCTGCGCACCGCTGATGCTGCCGGTGCTCATGCCGTCATCGTTCCAAAGGACGGTAGCGCGGGCCTGACCGACACTGTCCGGCACATCGCCTGCGGAGCCGCCGAGTCCGTCCCCTTTATCATGGTCACTAACCTCAGCCGGACGATGGCGAAGCTCAAGGAGCGCGGCATCTGGCTGACCGGCACCTCAGATACTGCAAAAAAATCACTCTATGAAAGCGATTTCAGCGGAGGCTGCGGCATCGTGATCGGCGCGGAGGGACCTGGCATGAGACGGCTCACTACTGAGGCCTGCGACTTTCTTGTTAGCATCCCGATGCAGGGCAAAGTCCCCTGCCTCAATGCCTCAGTGGCTGCCGGGGTGTGTCTGTTTGAAGTTATCCGTCAGCGCCTGGCCGCCGGTTCTGGCCGCAAGCGTAATCCTGTCCCCTCACCTTAAATGGAAGCTCAACCCAATCCCGCTTGGTGCACCGCGCTGGAGGCCCTCTTGCCCGGCCGGGCCAGCACCGCCGCCGCCGATCTGGAAAAGTGCGCCATTGATAAATGGTTTGCCTCCCGCTGTCCGGATGCTGTGGTCTATGCAGAGAGCACTGCAGACGTATCAGAGCTGATGAAATTCGCCGCAGCACATGAGATCCCGGTGACTCCGCGGGGAGCTGGCGTGGGCTATGTGGGTGGCTGCGTGCCACTTCAGGGCGGGATCGTGCTGAGCCTTGAGCGCATGAATGCCATCCTCTGCATAGAGACCGGTGACGGTATCGCTGTGGTGCAGCCGGGCGTCATCACAGGAAATCTTCAGGACGCAGTGAAGAAGCTGGGCTGGTATTACCCTCCTGATCCCGCCAGCCTCAGGGAATGCAGCCTGGGTGGAAACGTTGCGACGAATGCGGGTGGGCCCCGCTGTTTGAAGTATGGCGTGACGCGACAATACGTGCTGGGACTCGAGGTCGTCCTGCCGGATGGCACCATCCTTCGCACCGGAGGGCGCTGCCATAAGAATCGTCAGGGCTTTGATCTGACCGGCCTGTTTGTTGGCAGCGAAGGTATGCTGGGCATCGTCACCGAGATCACCCTCCGCATCATTCCGCATCCTCCCATGCGTGCGCTCCTCGGTGTGACGTTCCGGAACTTTTCTGACGCTGCCGCCGCTGTGCAAAAAATCCTCGGCAAGGGCCACCTTCCGGCTGCTTTGGAAATCACGGACAGCTTCACACTTC
>JAYVJI010000856.1:0-8853 GCA_043769435.1 Verrucomicrobiota bacterium | reverse complement strand
GCCGTCCGTGCCATTCGTACATTTGCGGATGAACTGGAAACGATAGCAAATGCCCAGTCCTGCCCCAGTCTGCGCGATTACGCTGCTACTTTAAAGCACGAGGCTGCCACATTTCAGATATCCCGTATGGAGAAATCCCTCGCTGACTTTCCTGCGCTCGTCGATACGCTCGCCCCGCTGTCTTTTCCCTCACCATGAGTTCCTGTCCTTCCTCCCACATTGTTCCTCCCACCATCCTCGTCGTCGATGACCAAGAGCCAAACGTTCAACTCGTCTGTGGGTTCCTCCTTGATGAAGGCTACGAAGTCGTCCCTGCCTCCAGCGGTCCGCAGGCGCTCGAGCGGATCGCCTCACAACTCCCGGATCTCATTCTTCTGGATGTGCTCATGCCCGGTATGGATGGCTTTGCGCTGTGCGAACGCCTGCGACTCATGCCCGAGTGCGCTGCCATTCCCGTCATCTTTCTGTCCGCAGCAGACGAGTCGGAATTCATTGTCAGGGCGCTGGAGAGCGGCGGCGTCGATTACATTACCAAGCCCTTCCGGAAAACTGAATTGATCGCCCGCGTCCGCACTCATCTCGCGCTCAAAACCTCACGCGACAAGCTTGCGAAGCTCGTGGGAGAAAAGGACGAACTCATGGCGATTCTAGCCCATGATCTCAAAAATCCGCTGACCGCCATCAACCTCAGCGTGCAGACCCTGCAATCCAAAACCAATCCTGATCCGGCCTTCCTTGCGAGGGTCACCAGCCAAATTGAGTCGACCGTGAATCAAATGCGGGACAGCATCGAAACCCTGCTGTCAGAAAAGGCCGCCGAGCGCGCGGAGTTCCCCCTGACTTACCAGCCGATCAATCTCCAGGCCGCTATCAAAGATGCAGCAGCGACTCTGCGCAGCGCTGCCGGCAAGAAGCAGATCAAACTGGAAATGGATCTGCCCACCTCCTCCATCGTTGTCCTGACCGACGCCCAGGCCCTGCGGCACATCCTCGATAACCTCATTTCCAACGCTATCAAATTTTCCCCGCGAGGCAGCACGGTCACCATCACCGCGCACCACCTCGCGGATGAAATGCCTGCCTGCATTGTCAGCGACGACGGGCCTGGCCTGACTTCTGAAGACATCGGTGGTCTCTTCCAGAAATACAGCCGCCTCAGTGCCCGACCCACCGGTGGCGAAAGCTCCACTGGTCTGGGCTTGGCCATCGTCAAAATGCTGGCCGAGCGCATGAACGGCATCATAAAGGGGGAGAACCGCCCGGACGGCCCCGGTGCCATGTTTACTCTTTGCCTGCCTCCTGCCTAGCAGAACCAATTCATAACATAACTAAATGTCTGACGCTTCCTATCACCTAGCCACGTTTACCTACTTTTGAATTTCCCTCCATGGACATTCTCATCATAGACGACGACCGCTCGATCCGCCAGGCCACCGTCATGGCAGTGGAGAGCATGGACCATTATGCCGAGGCGGTGGAAAACAGTGAACTCGCGCTCAACCGATTGCGTGAAGAAAAGTTCGATCTTGTTATCCTCGACCTCATGTTGGGAAACGAGAATGGTCTTGATGTCCTCGCTGCGATCAAGAAGCAAAACCCCTCCCAGCCCGTGGTCATGTTCACCGCGCAGGCCACCATCGCCACTGCAGTGGAGGCTACGCGACGGGGTGCCATGGATTTCATCGAAAAACCGTTCCACCTGGAACGCCTTCGCCATGTTCTCGCCTTGTCTCAAAAGAGCAGGCGCCTGGAAAATCGAATAGCCGAGCTGGAGACCGAGGTTAAATCTCAGAACGTGGAGCCCCAATTCAAGTCCGCAGATGCCTCCGTCCAGGCTGTTTTGGAATTGTTGTTTCGTGCGGCGGCATCCAGCGCGAGCATCTTGATCCTTGGTCCCAGCGGGACTGGCAAAAGCGTGGCTGCCCGCGCGGTGCATGATGCCAGCCACCTCAAAGGAAAGCCCTTCGTCACGGTGAGTTGCCCTAGCCTTTCCAAAGAGTTGTTGGAGAGCGATTTGTTCGGCCACGTGAAGGGAGCCTTCACTGGGGCCATCAAAGACCACTGGGGAAAAGTCAAAGCGGCGGAAGGCGGCACGCTGTTTCTCGATGAGATCGGGGAGCTGCCGCTCGAGCTGCAACCCAAGCTCCTGCGCCTCCTCCAGGAGCGCGAGTACGAGCGGCTGGGTGAAAACAAGACCCGCCCAGCCGATGTCAGGATCATCGCCGCCACCAACCGCGATCTCGAAAAGGAAGTCGCGGCGGGGCGCTTTCGGGAGGACTTGCTTTATAGGCTGAACGTCATCACCGTCACCATGCCCTGCCTGCGGGACCGGCCTTCGGATCTCATCAACTTCGCAGAAAACTACCTCAATCACTTCAACAACCAAATGAAGCGGAAGGTCGTTAGGTTTTCCGCAGAAACTAGGCGCTGCCTACTCAGCCACTCTTGGCCTGGCAATCTTCGCGAGCTGCGTAATGCCATCGAGCGCGCCGTCATCCTCACTGCCGGCCCGGAGATCATCCCTGCCGATCTACCTGTTTCCATCCAAGCCTCCTCCAATACGGCCAGTGAAGGCGGCGTCCCGGCCATCGGCTCCATGATAACCCTTGAGGCCCTGGAACGCGAGCACATCCGCCGGGTCGTGGAGGCCTCTCCAACCCTTCAGGAGGCCGCCCGTATTCTTGGTATCGACGCCGCCACCATCTACCGCAAACGCCGCAAATCCGGAGGGGACGTGACTGCTGAAAGCAAATAATGCGAATCATTAGCGTGGAAAGATAATCCGGTATGACATTGGTCAGGCTCCCGCTCACGCCAACTGCCCCAATTGCCAGATCAAAAAAACCACGTGAATTCCCTTGCAGACTGGATAGCCAGTGCTCAAGTCATGACACCTTCGGCATCTTCCCTCTACTAGCCGATGGTCCTTGCATCTTAATGCACTGCGAAATGCTCGGATGGCGGAATTGGTAGACGCGTACGTTTGAGGGGCGTATGGGTAACCGTGAGGGTTCGAGTCCCTCTCCGAGCACCATTCCTCTTAATTTCGCACCTGCGGCAGGTCAAGTTTCGCATGGGCTATTTTGACTTCCGCCGCACTCCCGCCGCACGCCCGCCGCACGCCCGTGAATGTTTCTTTGAGCGAACGATTGAAATCTGGAATTTGAGAGTTCCTTGGAATTTGGAATTTGGAATTTTCTGCCTGCCCGCCCTCACTCTTTTTGCCGGGAATTCTCAAACGTAATCATGGCATTGTTCCCCCCGCTGTGTGGGGCGGAAAATCGCCGGCGGAAATCTACCTCGGGGAAAATCAGCGCGCTGGATTTACGGCGGCGCAGCCACCATATGAGGACGCTGGCCAGAATCAGGACCGGTGCCAGTAGCCACAGTGCAAGCCGGAGCATCTCCTTGTTTCGCTTACCAGCATCCCGGGCGACGGCCACAGGAGTGGCTCCGTTCCGCACCGCCTGGACTTGGGAAATCAAGCTGCGGGCAATCTCGATCATACTGCCTGATGATGTCCGGCCTTTTTCAGCCCCTTCCTTCAGTGCCGTGATAGTGATGCCGTCTTTTTGCTCCGTGCTGAAGGCATCAAACAGCGGCCCGCCCAGAGCTATGGCTGGTGGAGCGCCGGGCACCCGCACCACGGCTGCACGGTCAGTCTGGCCTCCCCATGAATCCAGAACACGCTCGGCATAGTCCTCCGGTGGCTGACCGGGCTCGCCACTGAGGATGATGACGTACACATCCAGCCCTCCATCACTCGCGAGCCGCAGTTCCCTGCCTAGCGATTGATGTTCCGAGTTCCCCAGCGATCCGGCTTGGTCCACTATGAAATCCACGGGCTTTTCAGGCAGGGCGGACTCCTCCGCCTTGAGGGGCGGCGCGGTGATCAAAATGAAAAGTAATAGAGACAGGCGCACAGCGAACAAGTTCAGGCTCATCTCCTAGGTGGCAGCCTGACGGCTGGCAACGGAAATGGCGCAGAGAATATTTCCGGGACCTAGACTGCGGCTATCGGCTATTGCCGCGCTTGCATCCCGGTTTTTATCCGCCAGAAAGGGCGCAGTTCCCCCATCCAACATCACTAACTTCCCTATCACTATGCCCACTATCCAAACCAACGGTATCCAAATGTACTACGAAGCGCGCGGCTCAGGCGAGCCCGTCATCTGCATCATGGGAGTCACGGCTCCCGGCGGAGTGTGGGAAGCCCACGCGGCAGAGTGGTCCCGGCACTTCCGCTGCATCCTCGGGGATAACCGGGGGGTGGGTCAGACGGACAAACCTGATGGCCCCTACACTACGGCGATGATGGCGGATGACTATGCCGGGCTGATGGACGCCCTCGGCATCAAGTCCGCCCGTGTGGTAGGCTGTTCGCTGGGCAGTGTGATAGCCCAGCAGCTGGCACTGCGGCACCCTGACAAGGTCAAATCTCTGATCCTCATGTGCACGTGGGCCCGGCAGGACCGGTTCGGCCTGACCACGTGGGAGCACATGATGAAGTGCAAGAGTTTCTTCAACCACGGCGACTTTATGCACTACGTGCAGATGCTGATCTTCACTAAGCCATGGTTTGATAACGATGATTGCTGGAAGGGCATCCAGGATGGCCGCGCAGATGCCGCCGCCGCTTCCTCTGCCGATGTGCAGCCAGTGGCCGCCATGCACGCGCAGGCCGCCGCCGCTATGACTCATAACACCGTTGCTCAGCTCAAGGAAATCAAATGCCCCGTCCTCGTCATAGGCGGGAAAGATGACGTCTTCACTCCCCGGTGGATGGGCGAAGAAGTAGCGGCCGGCATTCCCGGTGCCGAGCTGCATCTCTATGAGAATGCCGGCCATGCATTCCACTGGGAATGCCTGCCGGACTTCAATGAACGGAGCACCGCGTTTTTGAAAAAGCACTAACCCGCAACACTCTAACTAATACTATGGCTAAAAGGGATCCCTCAACCTTCGGTAACGACACGGCCAGTGACTGGTCGTATGATCTTGAAGAAAATGATGACCTCTCACTGATCGAAGCAACGCTTCAGGATGTCTACGGCGCAGAGCCTGGTGACTACATCGAAGCCCCGGATGCGGAGGCTGCCGTCGCTGCGGCCGAGGTGCTGGCATGGCTGCTGGGGAAACCGGGAAATGAGAGCAGTTCCACGGAAAAGATAGCGGCCTGGGTCGAGTCCCATGCCTTGCAGCCTTCGCCTGCACTCCTCAAGAAGGCCGTGGCAGTGCTCGACAGGATAGAAGGGGAAAACTCGGAACTAGCAGAAAAGTGGGCCGATTATGATGAATGGACCGCCGTCATGTCAGACCTGCGCACAAGGCTGACTGCGTAGGCATTGCCCGTCGCCGATCTCCCATCCCCGCTCCATGGATTCTGTGCCTGCACTCATTTCCCGGAAGCGGGATGGCGGAGTCCTTTCCTGCCTGGAAATAGAGCGCCTGATCTGCGGGCTGACAGACGGATCGGTCCCGGACTACCAGTGGAGCGCTCTCGCTATGGCCATATATTTCCAAGGCATGAACGCTGAGGAAACATGGTGCCTGACATCGGCGATGCGGGACAGCGGCTCAGTCCTGAACTGGGGGCCAGCCGGGAGCCGTCCCGTGGTGGTGGATAAGCATTCCACCGGCGGCATAGGCGACAAAACATCGCTGATCCTAGCACCGCTGCTGGCCTGCGATGGCCTCTGGGTCCCCATGATCAGCGGACGGGGGCTGGGCATTACCGGCGGCACCCTGGATAAGCTGGAGAGCATACCCGGCTATCGCACCGGCTTAAGCGCCGCTGAGATGAAGGAGATGCTGGCCAGCACGGGGTGCTTCATAGCCGGTCAGACAGAGGATCTAGTCCCGGCCGACCGCAAGCTTTACTCCCTGCGGGACGTCACCGGCACAGTGCCTTCCATCCCGCTGATCACCGCCAGCATCATGAGCAAAAAACTCGCAGAAGGTCTGGACAGACTCGTGCTGGATGTGAAGTGGGGTCGCGGCGCTTTCATGCAAACGCTGGATGATGCCAGTGCGCTGGCCGACTCCATGGAAGCGGCCGGGAAACACGGAGGAGTCCCTGTCACGACGGTGCTCTCGCCCATGCATCAGCCCCTAGGCCGGGCCGCAGGAAATGCTGTGGAGGTCAAAGAAGTCCTGGCCACACTCGCCGGCTGCGGGCCGGAGGATCTGGAAAAGCTGACCTTGGACCTAGCCACCGCTGTCTCTGACTCGCACCGGGAGGTCCACCAGCGCCGGCTGAAGGATGGCACTGCCCTGAGAAAATTTCAGCAAATGGTGCAGCGCCAGGCAGGGGACATCTCTGGACTGCCCGTGGCACCGGTGCAGCAAAGACTGACTGCCGACCGCAGCGGCCGGATCACGGCTGTGGATGCTCTGCTCATAGGGCAGGCGGTTTTAAAGCTGGGCGGCGGACGGGCGATGGCCGGTGATCCTGTGGATTTTTGTGCCGGCATTGATGAAATAAAAAAGGAGGGCGAGGCGGTGTCCACAGGCGAGACACTCTGCGTGCTGCACTCTTCCAGCTCTTCCGGGATGGCTGCCGCCACGGCATTGGCGCACGGTGCCTTCGCCATCACCGGGCACCCGTGACCCGCGAAATTAATTACCGAGCCCGGCGGCTATTTATTTAGCTATCTACCCCCCACTGACTAGCTGAATCCTCAGGCCGCGCCTGGAAGGGCCGCCGACTCATGGCCCGATTCGCTGGAGCCGCCGGAGTCGCTGGAGTCGCCGGAGTCGCTGGTCCTCTGGATTACGATGATGGTGATATCATCGCTTTGCGGCGAGGTTCCTGAGAATTCCCTGACATCTTCAGTGAAGGCCTGCAGGACATGATCCGCGCCTAGCGGTGCGGTGTTGGCAAAAGTCGTGATGAGCCGCTCCATTCCGTATTGCACCCCGTCGGGATTCTCTGCTTCATTCACGCCATCGGTGTAAAGCAGGAGGCAGTCGCCCGGCTCCATGGTGAAGTCAAAGTCGCGCGTCACTCTGTCAAAAACCCTGCCGCTGTCCACGCCGAGAGCCAGCCCCGGCGGCTTGATCGGCTGCACGGTTCCAGTGGCCCGCGAATACAGCAGGGGCGCATCATGACCGGCACGGGAAAGCGTGATCCGGGAGTTTTTGGCGTCGAGGATGCAGTAGGCCATGCTGATGAACATGTCCTCGCGCATGTCATCCCAGAGCTGGCGGTTGACCAGACCCAGCGCAGCGGTGGGAGCTTTGTCCTGGCAGAGCCCGCGGACAAGGGCGCGACAGGTGGCCATGACGAGGCTGGCGGGAAATCCTTTGCCGCTGACATCGGCTATGACCACGCCGGTACGTCCGGAGCCCAGCGGGATAAAGTCATAATAGTCACCGCTCATGACTCTGGCAGGAACGTTAGTAGCGGCAATGCTATAGCCGCTGATCTCCGGCGACGCTGAGGGAAGCAGGATGCGCTGGACCTCGCTGGCAGAGCGCAGTTCCTCATCAATGCGCCTCTTGGCCGAGGCTTCCTGTTGATTCATGGCATTGGCTAGTGCGAAGGCGCTTTGCTCTGCGGCAGAGCGGAATACTTCGAATGCATGTGCGCTGAAGGGCTCGCGGCCCGGCTGTTGGACCACGGCGATGATGCCCAGCTTACGGCTGCCGGTGGTCACCGGAGAGAACATCATGGCGGCACCGGTCTGGCTGGCACCCAGTTCACCAGTCCATGCCCCTCCAGCCTGCAAGGTGCCGGTGTGAAGCGCGGCTTGCTGACTGAAGCACCGGCCCGTGAGACCAGTAGCGGCGGGTGCGGATGTCATCGAGAGCCAGCTCGCCAGCGCCGCTGGCGTGCTGTTCAGCCGGTCACCGGGAAGCTGGATCACAGGCAGGCAGGAGGCGGTCTGCGCAGCAGGCGCCAATCGGTCGCTGTCCCGGGCATCCACCAGATAAAGCGCAGCCCCGTCCGCTCCCACCACCCGGGCGATGCCATCCACGATTTCCTGATGCAGCCGCCTGAGGCCCCGGTCGCTGGACAAGCTGTCTCCCAGTTCATGCAGAAAGCTGAACACTCTGGTTTCCTCCGTCAGCAGGTCTTCTTTCTCTTTTTCAAGCAGGCGAATGGTCTGCAAACCATGACGCCGGAAAAGCCACGCGATGGCTGTTGCCGCCGCAAATCCTGAGAGAAACCAGATGATGCCGTACATGGTGCAGGGGAATCAAGACTGGGCCTCCAGCCATGTGCGCGCAGCGTGGATGATATTGCCTGCGGTGCTCCGGCCCCGCAAAAATACGGTTAGGTATTTGTCGCTGGAGGGCGACGCCACGCAGAGGATCCCCAGATTTCCCGTCTGTATGAATACCTCGTTCACCCGGCGCTCAGCGGATTGATAGGTTTGAAAAAACTGACCCAGCGCACTGGCGAGGGTGGAGGCCTTGTCCTCCGGGATCCCTTCCGGCATTCGCTGGTGTATAAGGTGGCGGGAGGTGTGGGCTATCATCCCGGTGATCTCCGGGGCCGCAAAAAGCAGGTCCACCAAGTCCCGCGTGCCCGGCGCGCGGCCGGGTGGCTTTTCTCCGAAATTGATCACAAGGTCGACAGTGGATCCGGCTCCGCTCAGCGCTCCCAGAAAGCCCTCTGATACGATGCGATAGCCGGTGGAGCGATCATTTTCAGCGATAGCGACGATGGCCGGGGATTCTGATCCTATATTGTTAGTGATGCGGGTGGCGAGGCTGCGGAGGTAGGCATAGTCCTCGCGAAAGTATCCATGATCATCTTCATGAATATCCCTGCCGAGAAACTCCTGGCCGGTCCATGCAAAGTGCAAGCTTTGACCGGCTGGTGCTTCCACCCACGCCCGGAATGCG
>JAYVJI010000855.1:0-6011 GCA_043769435.1 Verrucomicrobiota bacterium | reverse complement strand
GTCAGTGCGCGGCTCAGCACCGCCTGCGCCCAGTCGCGATCATAGGCCTGTTCCGCCAGCGAACGCTCGCGCTCCGCCGGCTCCGGCACGTCATCCAGATTCTCCTCCACCTGTCCGCTGCCGCGGCTTTGCGCGTACTTATTACGCCAGTGATTCTTCAGAAACTGCCCTGCGGCGTGTTTGATGAATGTGCGCAGCCGCGCCACGCCGGGATTCGCGCGGTCGAAGCCGCCTGTGCGCAGAAACGACGCGAAGAAATCTTGGGTCACATCGGCGGAATCATTTTCCGGACAGCCCAGCGCCTTCAAGTAACGCCGCACCGGATCCCAATAAGTACGGCAGAGAGTTTCCAGCGCGGCCTCTGCGGAAGGCGACGGCCCGCCCGCCTGCACGCGGCGGACCATCGTCCATGCGGTCTCAGGAAAGAGCAGTTGGGCTTTGGAATCGTCCGGCATTTCCCGCCATGAAAGCAGCGCCCGCCGGATTAGCCAGGACAATCACGCCGGACCCGGGCGCAATTTCCGCACCAAGTGTGGCCGGCGTGCCCGGGTCTTGGGTAGTTTTGCTAAAATGGCCCACAAGCCTAGCAGGCCTTCCTTGGAGGCGCCGGGCTTTATTCGTAGAGGAAGTCCTGCTGCCGGAGGAGGTAGGTGACCACGGCGCGCCAAGCTCTTATGGTGTAGTCTGGGTCGGGGATGCGGTCTCCGACTTGGTTGGGGCGGCAGTGGTAGATGTCTGTTTTTTCCTGGGCTTGGGGTTGGGCTTGGGCGTCGGTGATGATGTTTTTGAAGAGGTCGTAGCTGCGGGTTACTTCGGCTGAGTCGGGGGTGTCGTCGCGGCCCAGGAGGTGGTGGTGAAGGTGGGTGATGGCGGCGCGGAGGGTGGGTTCGTTTTCTGCATTCGGAACGTGGTGGGGCTCGATTTTGGGAAAGAGGCGGCGCCTAGCGGGTTCCTGAGCGAAGTCGGAGGCGACGGTTTGGCACGCCATTTCGTTGGCCATCATGCGCTGGATGGCTCCCATGGCTCCGCTGGGCTCGGCGATGCGCTCTGTTATTTCCTGAAGGTCGATGCCGCCGTAGAGGATGAGGAAGGCTTCTTTGTCTTTGAGCGGGCCCCAGTCGCGGCCAAAGATGGCGTGGAGTTTGCGCTCGAGTTGTTCGGGCGCCAGCAGGCGGGTCACGCCGAGGTCGGCTAGCTCGGCGGCGCGGTGCGGCTCATTTTGCAAGGTGCCGGGGGCATCCGCGCGATAGAAGGGGGAGGCGGCCCATGCTTTGAAGACAGACTTCAGATTGAAGCCGGTGGCGGCGAAGTCGCGGGCGATGCGTTCGATTTCCTGACGTTGCTCCCGCCATGCGCGCTGGCGGGCGGAGAAGAGGGGATCGTCAATGTCCCCGGGGGCGAGCAGTGTCTTGCGACCTGTTAGGATATAAAGGACGTGCTCGACCATGGCGACGGCGAAGCGCGGGTCGTTGATGGTGCGTTCACCGAGCCATTGGAGGGCGCGCCAGCGTTGGTCGGGCGGGAGGGATTCGCCATCGCGACCGGGCGGGAACATGTCGGTAAACCAGCCTTCCTTGCGGCGCCTATAGACGCCTTCGCCATCAAGCGCGTAGTAGTCCTGGAAGACCCCCGCGAGAGGATCAATGATGCGGTGGCAGACCACGCAGTCAGCAGCTTCCATGACTGGGACTTTGTATTTAGCGGTCGCGGCGGCGGCATCATTCACGCGCGGGGCAATCTGCATGATGTCGGTTCCGAGGAATTGCTGGAAATACAGGCGCACCCGGAGGCGGTTGCGATTCGTCTCGGTGGTGGGGTAGCGTTTTAAATACTGAAACGTGCTCAACAGCCCTGCGTGTGGATAGAATCCGGTGGCTGACTCTTGGTCGTTTTCCTTGTTCCGGCCTTTGAGCGCTTTGAGCCTAACAGGGATATATTCCATGTGGTTCTGCGGATTTTTGAACTGTGATTTTATATCGTCATAAATGCCGTATCCGCGGGCCGAGTGGGGCGTGACCATGATGTAATCTGCGGTGATGATCTCGGTGAATGGCCGGTCGTGACGCACGATGTGGCTGATGAGCGCCATGGGCTCGCCTTTGATCGCCTCGCGATAGTCATCTGCCAGCCGCCAGCCAGCGCGTTCTTTTTCTTTGGCGTCTTTGATGTCGGGGAATTCCCAGTGTTGATACCAATGACGCGTTTTTTCAAAGTGCTCATAGGAGAGGACATTCTCCGCGACATCATCAATGCCGGGCGTCAGGAAGATGTCATTGAAGCCCTCCTCCAGCCGCTGGTAGAAGGCATTCTCCTGCATCAACGTATCCATGAGGGGCGCGATGGCACTGGCGCCTTTCTCTTTGATCAGTGTGAGTTCTGCGTCCGCGGGAAGCCGTGCCCCGAGCTGCAAGGCGAGCCGCCGCCATAGCCGGTGCGGACTGAGGAGCGTCACCGATGCCATGAATGGCTGGTCCATGCCCGGCGCTGCGGATGGGTCCGCCGACGGCACCACAGGCTCGCCATTCATCTGCCTGACAAATCTCTCCAGCAAGCGATAGCGGGTCGAGTCTGTCTGCAAAACCGCCTCGCCACCGTGTTTTAATTCGCCCACGGCCTTGAGTAAAATGCGGTAGCGACCATCCGGTTCCTTGACCTTAGCCATGCGGGTAAAGGCCTCCTCATTCTGCTGCAAGGCCCCGCCGGGCGCGGCCTCGCGCGAGGGGTCGGTGAGGATGAAATCACTGTCTTCCGCATCGCCGCCGGCTTGATGGCACTTGAGGCAAGACTTTGCGCCCAGCTTCGCCCACAGGCCGTCGCCAAACGCATGACGCCCCGCGCCTTCCCCCGCCTCCGCGCAGGCCAAGCCTAGGAGCAGCGCGACGGTAGTGAACAGCGGACGATGAATGCTCATGAGTGCTGACGGGAGCAGCTCTGCGAGGTGAAGGCAAGTGTGGGTATGCGTAGCCATGCGGAGCCAGTGAAGCGTGCCGTCCGTCCAGTGCGCTCGCGTGAGGGTCCCCGGCCGTGTGCTTTTTCTTGCCCTCGCAGGAGTCCACGCTGGGGAGTATTTTTCCCGGCCCCGCTTGCCCACGTGGAAATGCACTGTGACATGGCGGCAAATGGCCATCATCATCAACGGCGAGAGTATTCCTGACGATTTGCTCTCTGACGAGTTTCAGCGGATCAAAGCGCACTATGAACAAATGGGGAGGGTCTCCTGTTGTGACCGGGATGCGGAGTTCCGGGCCTATGCGCGGGACAATCTCACGGCGCGGGTGCTCATCAGCCAGGAGGCGGAGCGCCGGTATCCAGACATCGAGGAGGCGGAGATAACAGAGGCCACGGCGCGACTACTGGCGGAGCACGGCGGGCGCGAGGCATTCATCGAGCGCATGGGCCTGCTGGAGCATGTGGATGAGATCATCCGTGCGGATGTGCTGGCAGGTCTGCGTGTGGACCGGCTGCTGACGGAGGCGTGGGGCAGGGAAGAGGAATTCAGTGGAACGGCCCGCCAGGGGTGGTATGAGGCCCATGTCAGTGATTTTTTGACGGATGAAGAAGTACGGGCGACCCACATATTCAAAAACGTGGAGCGGGTGGAGGACCGCGAAGCTGTCTACCAGTTTCTGCGCAGCCTCCGCCAAAGGGCTCTCGCCGGTGAGGACTTTGAGGCCATGGCGCTGGCTCACACAGATAAAGAGGACAAGCTGACGGACCTTGGGTGGTTTCGCCGGGGCGAGTTCATGGAGGAGTTTGACTTCATCATCTTTTCCCTGGAGGAGAATGAGGTGAGCCCTGTCTTTGCCAGCCACTGGGGATTCCATATGGCAAAGGTCACTGGCAGGCGACCAAGGGCAGCCCGCCCCTTCCTCGAAGTGGAGCACATCGTGGCGGAATCCATGCGGGCCGAAGCCCGTCAGTCCGCCACTCAGGCTCTGGTAGACGAGCTGAAGCGCAGTGCTGTCATCGAGGTGGCCACGGCTGAGCAATAGGTGGAATTAGCCTGCGGCCCCGGGTCTTACCTAGGCGTGTGGCCAGCCGTGATAACAAAAAGCCCCGGTTGAGTGACCAACCGGGGCGAAAACTGTTACTGAGTGCGTGGTCCTGATAAAGAACCTGTAGGGTCTCGGCCTACGGAACGAAGCGGTACTTCAGGTTCTTCTTCTTGGCGGCGCTGCGTGCCTTGCGGCGGGTGCGCTCGATAGGGGTCTCATGCTGCCGACGGCGGCGGAATTCTTCCAGCGTTCCTTCATACTCGATCTTGGATTTCAGGCGCTTCAGCGCGCGATCGATGGGTTCCCCCTTTTTTACCAGGACTTCAGGCATGTTTGTTTCCTCTCAGGTTGTTGATGTTTAATTTGTGGTATTGAAATTGATCCTCCCGCAAAGGAGCGGGGGGAGGCGAGACTAGACGCGGGTTTTAAGTTGTCAAATGGGGGTCTGAGAACTTTTATCGTTCGTCGCCGGGGCCACAGGGCGGGGAATTCCCATGGTTTCCAGGTAATTTGCGACGGCTTCCATGGGCAGGCCAACGACGTTTGTCCATGAGCCTTCCACGCTCTCAATGATGAATTCACCATGTTCCTGAGCCGCATAGGCACCTGCTTTATCCAGCGGATTGATGAGCGTGAGGTAGTGATCTATTTGTTCATCCGTGAGCGGGCGGAATGTCACGGCGGTGGTGACGGCGAACATTTTGTCCGAGCCCCGGCGCAGCACTACTACGGAAGTGATGACCTGGTGTGTGCGCCCGCTGAGTTGCTTCAGCATGCTGCGGGCTTCCGCCATATCCGCTGGTTTGCTGAGGACTTTTCCGTCGATGGTGACCAGAGTATCTGCGCCCAGGACGACCCGGTCCGGGTGGTCGAGGGAGACGGTCAAGCCCTTGAGCTTGGCGTTTGAGCGGGTCAAATCCTCAGCGGAGCCTCCGGGGTCCTCGTATTCAGATACGTCAGGGACGATGACTTCAAAGACGTAGCCTGCTGCGGTGAGCAGGTCTTTGCGCCGGGGACTGGAGGAGGCAAGAATGAACATGGAATTGGTTTTTCAGTTTGCAGTGAATGGAATCAGGTGATGAAAGCGGAGTCCATCTATCCTCACACTAATCCAATATGCAAATCAAAGCTTTTCGCGGACTCACTCCCCGCCCAGAACTCGCCGCCAGCGTCGCCGCCGTCCCTTACGATGTAGTGGATACAGAGGAAGCCCGGGCCCTAGCGGCGGACCGTCCCCTGGACCTGCTGCATGTGGACCGGGCAGAGATCGATCTGCCGCCGGGCACCGATCCTTATTCCTCCATCGTCTATGAGACTGCCGCGAAGAATCTCAACGCGCTCATCAGCAATGGCACCCTGCAGCGTGAGGCCTCGCCGGTGCTCTATCTTTATCAGCAGCAAATGGGTGACCATGTGCAAACGGGGATCATCGCGGCGTGCCATATCGATGACTACGCTAACGATATTATCAAAAAGCATGAGAAGACGCGAAAGGTCAAAGAGGACGACCGCACGCGGCTGGTGGACGCGCTGTCTGCGCACACGGGTCCTATTTTTCTGACTTATGAGGACCGCAGCGGGATCGACAGGATCGTCAGCCGTACGCTTTCGGAGGAGCAACCCGTCTTCGCCTTCACAGCTCCTGATGGCATCGCGCACCGGGTCTGGCGCGTCACTGCTAGCGCAGCTCTGGTAGAGGAGTTCGCCGCAGTGCAGTACAGCTATGTGGCAGATGGGCACCACCGCAGCGCCAGTGCATGGCGGGTAGGCACGGAACGCCGGGCGGCGAATCCCGCGCATGACGGCACGGAGGATTATAACTGGTTTCTGGGTGTGCTGTTCCCTGCCAGTCAGCTTCGCATTTTGCCATACAACCGGCTCATCCATGATCTCAATGGGCAGAGTCCGGATGCCTTTTGGACGGCAGTGCAGGCGGCTGGGTTTGCCGTGAACGGGACTACAGAGAAGGCTCCGTCCGGGCCCGGTCAGGTGCGCGCTTTTTTTGATGGGAAATGG
>JAYVJI010000854.1:0-3240 GCA_043769435.1 Verrucomicrobiota bacterium | reverse complement strand
AGGGCCGTTCCTTCCCAGTGACAGCGAGGGAGGATTCTACGGCGTGGCCAGCGGCACTCCTAAAATCGCCGCGCCTTGAGCACCGACAGCCGTTAGAATAGCTGTTTTTTTCTGGCCGGATCCTTGGGTCATAGCGCATTCTTTTTCTGCTGAGCCGATGGCGGGGCTTGACGGTGGCCCTCTTCGCCCACAAGGTGGCAGCAGTCTATGATGTCCACTCCACCGCCTCTGCCGCCAGCCCGCGTCTCATCTGCTCCGGCCCGCTGGCGCGGCTGGCTGGCGTGGCTCGTCGTGCTGGCAGCTGTGACCCTGGCGGCGGTGCCGGGGCTGTCTGACCGCCTGCTGGCCAGTACCCAAGCGGGAGAGGAAGATGAGGGATTGAGGCCTGACTTTACCATCGAGATGCAGTCGAAGATATTCGTGGCGGCGGCATCTCTGGTTAAAGCCGGGGGGGAGGACATCGGCAAACAAATGGAGGCGGAGCGTCGGCAGCTCCATGCTTCATCAGGCGCGAATAAACTGAGACTGGCAGTGGTCGACGGGTGGCTGAAGGGTCAGGCGCTGGAGACCGCGGGGGTCGATAGTGATCTGGCAAAGGATGCCGCGGATTTCGCCGGGACCATGGCGGACGGTCCTCTGCCGGAGGAGCGGCGTGCGCGGCTGGCTGCGCGGCACGGGTGGTTTGTGGCTCTGGCGGAGACGGCTTCGCTGGCAGAGGATCATGCGCTGAGGCAGGGAGTCACCGCCGATGCCAGCCGCTTGCTCATGGTGTTGGGGGGGGGCGTGATGCTGGGGCTGCTGCTGGCTGCGGGCGGGGCCGTGCTGCTGATCATGGCCATCCTCCGGTGGAGAGCGGGCCGGTTGCTTCCGATGCGCCCGGTCATGCCCGCCACCCGGGGTGAGGGGCAGTTGCTAGTGGAGTCTTTTGCGCTTTATTTGGTGGGGTTCAGCGTAGTTCCGCAACTGATGCGGCTACTGCTCCCGGAAGGCCTGCGCTGGATTTCCCTGTGCCTAGTGGTGCTGGTGTTGGCTCTGGCGGTGTGGTGGCCCCGGCTGAACGGGATGCCATGGGCTCACTGGCGCGGCCTGATGGGCTGGAACACCGGGCGCGGGTTTTTCAGGGAAATGGGCTGGGGGATCGTGGGCTGGGTGGCGGCACTACCGGTGATCATAGTGATGTTGGTGCTCACCGGGATCCTCGTGAAGATCACCGGGCAGCCGACGGAGCACCCTATCCAGGAATGGGTCACGGGTGGCGGGGGCATGGTGCTGGCGGCATTTCTGCTGGCCTCGGTGTGGGCACCTGTCAGTGAAGAGACCATGTTCCGCGGAGCGCTGCTGGGAGGGCTGCGGGGCACATGGCGGGGCATCAGCTGGGTGCTGAGCGCGCTGCTCATGGCCCTGATTTTTGCCCTGCTCCACCCGCAGGGTCCGGCAGCGGTGCCCGCGCTCATGACGCTGGCAGTGATCTTCGCCCTGCTTCGGGCCTGGCGGGGATCGCTGGTTGCGCCCATGGCTGCCCATATGCTGCACAACGGGCTGCTGGTGCTGATGCTTTTTCTGCTGACCTGACCTGACCTGAGCTGAGGCACGCACGCTCCCCGTCTGCCTAGGCAGGCGTTGGCCTAGGGTAGGGCAACTTTCCGGCGCTGGTGGACGGCAGACCTTTTTCTTTTTCAGCAGCGAGGGAAAACCGTCTTTGCGCAGTTGAGTTTTTTGTTGACGGTAAGCTCCAGCGCTTTAATCCTCATTAAAGGATGGTTGCAGTTTTACCATCCCATTTCTCATCCACCTACCCTTTTTTGTCTTATGAAACCCTTTGTCTCTTCCTCTCCAGGTCTAGTCCTCGCGCTTGCTTCCGCTCTCTCGGTCGCCGGGCCACTTTTCGCCGCTGCGCCTCCGGCAGCGCTGACTGTGAAGATCAGTGAGGTGGATTCTTCAACCGTCCAGTATCAGCCGGGCACTGAGGGATTCCACTTTGTAGAACTCTCCGGCCCTCCCGGCGAGAGCCTCAACGGGATGACTTTGGCGTTCATCAATGGATCGGATAATAAGGTCTACCGGACGGTTTCTCTTGACGGCTACCGTATCGGTCCAGCAGGGCTTTTTGTGGTGGGAAACCCAGGGGTGCCCAATGTGAACCTAGTGATCCCATCTGTAGATACCACGAATGCCCCGGGACTGCAAAACTCTGAGAACACAGATCCTCTGCAGCCGGGGCCGGATGCCGTAGCGCTTTTTGGGAACAAGTCGGCGGCCTCTTTTGACCCCAGCCATTTTCAGGATACCGTGGCCGATAGGCTGCCAACGGGCAAGCTGATCAGCTCACTGACCGCCCTGACCAGTCCCGAGCAGCTTGCTGATTCCCTTGTCTACGCCAGCTTCACCGGAGCCCCGGCGGATGTGGACCTGACAACTGCACTCGGCGGAAATCAGGAAAACGAAGCGGGACGTGCGCCCGGGACGCATCGCCTAGATGATTCCTTGGCGCGGATCGGAGGGGTCTGGAAACCCGGCGCGCCCAGCCCCGGTAAGGCGAATCTGGATGCCTCAACGGCCGACCATCTTTTCGTGGACGTTTTCAGTCTGGCTAATCTGACGACTTCTGAAACTGCGGGTGCCGCTCAAAAGGCCAGAGTTTCGTTGAAAGATTCCTCCGGAACAGCCAAGGTAGCGGCTGCTGCCATCACGGTGAATATGCGCATCACGGATTCCTCGGAGCTGGCCTTCACAGGGGGGGCGAGCGTGTTGAGCGTGACGATACCCGCAGGGGCCAGCGTCTCGCCGGACTTTGACCTGTTCGCGGTCAATGACTCCTTTACGGACGGTGCTCAGTTTTCATTTATCCAGGCAGCGACGCCCACTGCTAACATCTCCTGTCATACCTGCTGGGTAAACGTCACGGACGCCGGGGACAGTGCTGCGACACTGATGGTCACTGAGATCAATGGGTACATACCCGGCAGCACTGGCGCTGGCGCGGACGCAAACGGAGATGGCGTGATCAATGCCGGGGACCAGTTCGTGGAGATTGTGAATGCTGGTCCGGTCATGCAGGACTTGAGCGGATTCAAGATCGCCACCAACGCCGGGACACTTCATACTTTTGAGAGCTGCACTTTCCTTTGCCCGGGGCAGGCTGTTGTTGTTTTTAAGTCTGGTGTGGTAAATGCAGGCATCACCACAGCCTTTGGCACCGCCTTGGCATTCAATGCCAACGGTCCCGCAAGTTTGAGTGAT
>JAYVJI010000853.1:0-4174 GCA_043769435.1 Verrucomicrobiota bacterium | reverse complement strand
CGGATGCCCGGAGGATCCACCCCTACCGGTTTCTCGGCAAAAATATGCTTCCCGGCTTTCACCGCAGCTTCCACATGCACTGGGCGGAAATTCGGCGGTGTGGCAATGAGCACGATGTCTATGTCCGTAGCGAGCAGCTTGTGGTACCCGTCAAATCCCTCAAAAACCTTGTCATCTGCAACACCGTAATTGCCAGCTAGGCCCTTGGCCCTTTCCTTCTGTGGATCCGCCAGCGCGGCTACGGTGATCTCTATGCCCAGGTTCTTCGCGGCATGTATGTGGTTGCTCAACGCTCCTTTGCCCCGCCCGCCACAGCCGATCAATCCCACCCGGAATTTTTTCTTGTCTTGACCGAATACCGGCAGGGCCGATGCGGAAAACACGCTGGCCGCCGCAGCGGTGCGGAGGAATTGACGGCGGGAGGAGGATTCAGACATGGTGGATAATGTTAATGGATTGAATGGATTAAAAATGACTGTCGGCCGGTGAGGCGGATTACCTCTGAAGCATCATCACTACGCTTCCAGAGGAAAATGGCACGGTAAAAAAGTAAAAACTATTTGACTATGCGGCGTCCTCGGCTACAATCGCGCCCCTGTCGGGCAGCTCAACTTCTGCACGGCATTGATTTTCACACACTTATGAAAACATACAGCGCCAAGACTGAAGAAATTCAGCGCAAATGGTATATCGTAGACGCTCAGGACCGGGTCCTCGGAGACGTCGCCGTCGTCGTGGCTAATATTCTCCGCGGCAAGAACAAGGTCACCTACACCCCGCACGTTGACAATGGAGACCACGTCATCGTGATCAACGCGGAGAAGGTAGTGCTCACCGGCAAAAAAGAGACCAACAAGATCTACACCCGGTTTTCCGGATACGTCGGCGGTCAGCACAGTGACACCCCGCGCTCCCTGCGGGCCCGCCGTCCAGAAAAACTCATCCATCTCGCTGTGCGCGGCATGATCCCCCACAACAAACTGGGCCGGAAAATATTCACCAAGCTGCGCGTCTACCGTGGCACTGAGCATGACCATTCGGCCCAGCAGCCAGTGGCATTCAAATTCTAATTCCAACTGACTCTATCCCATGGCTGAGAACACATACGCCGCTACTGGCCGCCGCAAAACGAGCAGCGCCCGTGCCATCCTCTCCGCAGGAGAAGGCCTCATCACGATCAATGACCGTGCTTTTGAAGACTACTTCACCACCGTGACCATGCGCAATACCGTGCTGGCCCCGCTGCAGATCACCGGCAATGCCACCAAGTTTGACATCATCGTCCACGCCGGCGGCGGGGGCTTGAATGGTCAAGCCGGAGCTGTCCGCCTCGCCATTTCCCGCGCCCTGCTTCTGGTGGATCCTACCTTCCGCCCCACGCTGAAGGAAGGCCGGCACCTCACCCGCGACGCCCGCGCCAAGGAACGTAAGAAATACGGCCAGCCAGGCGCCCGCAAGCGCTTCCAGTTCAGCAAGCGCTAACCTGCATCTATCTCCCGCGAAGAGGCCCGGATCACCGGGCCTCTTTTTTGTGTGCATTGTCTGCATTGTCTGCGGGCAGCGGGCAGCAGCAGCATTCCCGTTTGCGGTAACTGGGCAGCCCCTTCTCATGGCATAAGAAACCATGGGGCGCATCACAGAGGAATCCATTCAGAAGGTCATGGCCACAGTCGACATTGTGGACCTGATCAACAGCTACGTGCCACTGAAGCGGGCAGGCACATCATACAAGGCCTGCTGCCCCTTTCACAGCGAGCGCACACCATCCTTCAGCGTGACGCCCTCACGGAATACCTTTCACTGCTTTGGCTGCAACAAAGGCGGCGGAGCAGTCCGCTTCGTGATGGATTATGAAAACCTGCCCTTTGTAGATGCCGTGCGGAAACTGGCGGCCAAGTATAACATCCCCATCACCGAGGAGGCAGGCTCGCCCCAGGATGATGCCGAGCGCTCGCTGAAGTCTCGCCTAGTCAGCCTGCACCGGGACATAGCGCAGTGGTTTCACCAGCTGCTGCTCAAGGATAGCCACGCCCGCGCCGCGCGGGACTACCTGCGCGGCCGCGGTATCAATTCAGAGATAGCCAAGCGCTGGCTGATAGGCTACGCCCCCCAAGATCCCGGCGCCTACCGGGCATGGCTGCGGGAACATAAATACAACGAAAGCCACCTCGTCCACGCCGGCATTTTCGTGCCCAGGGAAGAACGGCAACCGGAACGCGGCGGCTACCCGCGCTTCAAGCACCGCGTGATGTTTCCCATCCGGAATGACCACGGGGATGTGATCGCCTTCTCAGGCCGGATCCTTGATGTAGAGGCCTCCCCGGCTAAGTATATCAACTCTCCAGAGACGCTGCTCTTCAAAAAAAGCCAAGTGTTTTTTGGCCTCGACATGGCCAAGCGCGCGATCCTGAAGGAACAGAATGCTATCATTTGCGAAGGTCAGATCGACATGATCATGTGCTACGAGAGCGGTATTCAAAACATCATCGCCCCGCTGGGCACCGCCTTTACCTCCGATCACTCACGGCTGCTCAAGCGCCATACCGAGCAGGTGACACTTTGCTTTGATGCAGACAAGGCAGGCATCAAAGCCGCCCACAGCTGCTTCGCAGAACTGGCGAAGGAAGGCCTCTTCGTCCGCGTGGCAGCCATGCCCGCAGGCGACGACCCCGACAGCCTCATCCGCCGGGATGGCGTAGAGGCACTGAAGGAACTGGTGGCCGGAGCGCGGGACTTCATCGACTTCCAGATAGACCAGAGACTGCCGGACATGGATCCCGGTAACGCCCGAGAGCGCATGAAGCTGCTGAGGGACGTGACCGCCAGCATCGCAAGGATCCGCGAGCGGATCGTCCAAGAGACATTCCTCAACCGCGTCGCCGTGAGACTGGGCACACCAGTGGAGGAGCTGCGCCGCATGGTCACGGCCCATGCCCGCGATATGCTGCGCAATATGGAGCAGGCAAAGGAGCGGGAAGCACTCCACGGCCCTGGGTTTTTCGGCACGCCTGCGGAGGATGAGGATGAGGACACGCTGGTTATTGAGAATGCGGCCATGCGCCAACTGCTGCACCTAGCTCTGTGTGATGCACCGGCGCGGGCATGGCTCCAGAAAAATACCAGCGCCTTCCCTTGGGCAGCCGTGACCGGCGGGGACCTCCTCCGCCGCGCCCTGGAGGCGGAATTGGATATCACCCAGCCCGCCACCGTGAATACATGGATGGCCCAGCTGCCAGCCGCTGAGGAAATCGCCCTCGCCCCGCTCTTGAATTCCCCTTTGCCCCGGGACGGCGTGGAAAACGCGGAGTTTGCCCTGCTGAGCCTGCGCATCCAGGCCATCACCTCCCGGCTCAGTGTACTCAACGAACGCCAGCGGCAGTACGCCCTAGCAAAAGAGCAGGCCATCGCCACCACTACTGAGGTTTACCAGCTCCAGCAGGAACTCAGCGGCCTCCAGAAACGCCAGCGGGAATTCAAAGTCGAGGACTGACAACCGACGCCCCTCCCTGACCACTCACCCTCCTTGCATGCAGGTCGACATCCTCACTATTTTCCCCGAAATGTGCGCCGCCCCCCTGGGCCAGAGCATCATGGGACGTGCCCGGGAAAGCGGGCTCCTACAGCTCCGCGTGCATGACCTGCGGCTGTGGTCCAGCGACCGGCACCGGCGCGTGGATGATGAACCCTATGGCGGCGGTCAGGGCATGGTCATGAAATGTGAGCCCATCTTCGCAGCCGTGGAGGCTCTCCGCACAGCAGAGAGCCGCACCGTGCTCATGACCCCGCAGGGCCGCCCCCTCAATCAGCCAGCGGTCGCACAGTTCGCCACCGCTCCTCATCTCATCATTCTCTGCGGCCACTATGAGGGCATTGACCACCGGGTAGTGGAGTCCCTCGTCGATGATGAGATCAGCATAGGAGACTACATCCTGACCAACGGAGCCATCGCCGCTAACATTTTTGTAGATGCTATCGTCCGGCTCATACCCGGGGTCCTCGGCGATGAGCGGTCCGCTGCCGAGGATTCCTTTTCCGGCGAAAGCCTGATCGAGGCCCCCTGCTACACCCGCCCACCAGACTTCCGGGGCATGAAAGTGCCGGAAATTCTGCTCAGCGGTCATCACGCAAAAATCGCCGCATGGAAAATACAGGAGGGCCTCCGCCGCACCCGAGA
>JAYVJI010000852.1:0-3644 GCA_043769435.1 Verrucomicrobiota bacterium | reverse complement strand
CGGCGGCGTCAGTAACATCAGTTTCAGCTTCCGGGGGAACAACGTGGTGAGGGAGGCCATGCACAGCGCCTTTTTGTACCACGCTATCAAGGCCGGTCTGGACATGGGCATCGTGAATGCCGGCATGCTGGAGGTCTATGACGAGATTCCCAAAGAACTGCTGGAAAGAGTGGAAGATGTCCTGCTGAACCGGAATCCAGAAGCCACTGAGGCCCTCGTAAATCTGGCGGAGCAATACAAAGGCCAGAAGCGCGAGGCCGGCGAAAGCAAGGTGGATATGTCATGGCGGGAGAATTCCGTGGAGGAGCGCCTCAAGCACGCCCTGCTGAAAGGCATGACGGACTTTATCGATCAGGATACCGAGGAGGCCCGCCTGAAGTACGGCGTGCCGTTAAAGGTCATTGAGGGGCCGCTGATGGACGGCATGAGCATCGTGGGTGACCTTTTCGGTGCCGGTAAGATGTTTCTACCGCAGGTGGTGAAGAGCGCCCGGGTGATGAAAAAAAGTGTGGCGTGGCTCCAGCCCTACATGCTTCAGGAAAAGCTGGAACGCCTGGCTGGGAATGCCGTGGAAGGCCAGCCAGTGAAATTGCTGCCTGACTTTACCTACACACAGTATCCCGGGCTGGATGACTACGCGCGGGCACTGGAGCGGAAATTTGCGGTGGAACTGGCGTTTGATCCGGAGCGTGCTGCGGCGCGGTATGTGGCGCAGTTCGGGAGCGAGCTGACCACCGCGAATGTCCAGGAACTCTGCGCTGAGTATGCGGAAAGCGCGGAATCCCGCCAGCTCTGGAGTGCTGCCACATCTAGGCCTGCCGGTGCTTTTATTAGCTGGTACCGCAGGACGATACTTCTGGAAGCCGGGCCGGAAGAGTCCTCCAGCACACCTGCGGAAGCCGCCCATGGAAGCGCAGCAGACAGCGGCAAGGGGGAGCAGGAGGCTCCAGCAGCAGCCACTGACACCGCGCCGCTTTCGCAGAATTCCGGCACTAAAATTATCGTGCTGGCCACAGTTAAGGGAGACGTTCATGACATCGGCAAGAACATCGTCGGGATCGTGCTGGCCTGTAACAACTTCGAGGTCATCGACATGGGTGTCATGGTACCCTGCGATAAGATTCTCGCGAAAGCAAAAGAGATGAAGGCCGACTTGATAGGGCTCTCTGGATTGATCACGCCCAGCCTCGATGAAATGATGCATGTGGCTTCTGAAATGGAACGCCTGGGAATGAAGACACCGCTTTTGATAGGCGGAGCCACTACCAGCGCTGCCCACACAGCCATTAAAATAGCACATAAGTATTCAGGTTCTATCGTCCATGTGCTGGACGCCTCCCGCAGCGTCCCGGTGGCCACTGCCCTGCTGAGCGACAACCAGCGCGAAACATTCGTAAAGGAAAACGAAGCCCGGCACATTCGACTAAAAGATCAGTTCAATAACAAACAGCAGAAACCGGTCCTCAGCATCGCAGCCGCCCGCGCCAACGCAGTGAAGACGGACTGGGCGACGGTAGACATTGCCAGACCTTCATTCCTAGGGACCCGGGTCATATCCGACCAGTCGCTGCGCGAACTGGCTACCTACATCGACTGGACCCCTTTCTTCCACAGCTGGGAACTCCGAGGCGTCTGGGTCTATGGCGAAGACCGGTTCCAGTCCACCAATCCGGAAGTGGTCGAGCAGGCGATGAAACTTCATATCGACGCCATGGAATGGCTGGAACGGATCATCAAAGAAAAACGCTTCACCGCACGGGGCATTTACGGATTTTTTCCGGCCAACAGTGCCGGAGATGACATCATTATTTATACCGATGACACCAGGACGAAGGTTAGCCACACTTTCCACACCTTGCGCCAGCAGATCCAGAAGACCGGCAACGAGCAGCACAAACCCAATGAGGCGCTAAGCGACTATGTGGCACCACATGGGGCCGACTACTGCGGCGGATTTGTCCTCGGAATCCACGGGGCAGATGAGTATGCGGAGGAACTCAAGAAAGATAACGACGACTTCGGCTCCATTATGGTCAAAGCCATCGCAGACCGCTTCGCGGAGGCCTTTGCAGAGCTTTTGCACCACCGCGCCCGGGTGGAATGGGGCTTTGAACGTCCTAACGAATTCAATGCTGTCCAGTTAATTAAAGAGCACTACCGGGGCATCCGTCCGGCACCCGGCTATCCGTCCCAGCCGGATCACACCGAAAAGGAGATCCTCTTTGACCTTCTGCAAGCGTCTGAAAAGACCGGCGTGATCCTAACGGAATCCATGGCCATGCATCCCGGCTCGGCCGTCAGCGGGCTTTACTTCAGTCATCCACTGAGCCACTACTTTATGATATCTGATTTGCAGAAAGATCAGATACAAGACTACGCGGCCCGTAAAGGGATGACCATTGAGGCAGTGGAGAAATGGCTTGCTCCCTGGCTCGGGTATTGAATCCGCGCAGCTTCGCCTTTGCCTCCTGCCCGGGGCGCAGGGAGGACTGAGGTTACTTTTTGGCGGTGGCGACAGGTGTCCAAAACACGCCAGTTGCAGCTTTCACGCTGATTTTCTGATTCTTAGCGTAAGCGCGCGCAGCCAGCAGCACGCACTCCTCGCCGGATCGGTCTGCAAGCCAGCCGTTCGCTGCCTCATGAAGAAGGAATGATCCGGGATACATCAGTTGAGTTGTCAGGAGCAGCGGCGTGGCTTTTAAAGCAGAGAGCTTGGGCGCAAAGTATGTCTTGCTGATACAGCAGAGCGCGACGGCGGTTTTTGGTTTGAGATCAGTTGCAGCTGCGGGAACTTCCACATCAAACTCCATGAGCCCGTCATGACCGAGATAGGCGATCATGTCCGCACCGCCACCTGCTGAAATGGTGACGTCCCCGGCCTTCACCTCCACAGGGAAAAGGCCCGCAATAGCCGCAAAATAATCTGTCAGGCACCGCTTGATTTCCTTCCCGCGATAGGCATCAGCCACGAGCCACGCATCCTTTTCAGTATGGCGGAAGACCAGCCGTTCCATGATTGGCCCCCTGTCTCCGTCGGGATCACCCGCACTGATTCGCTTCCAGCTTTTGCTCTTTGAAAAGTAGGTCCGCAGGCCGTCATCACAACCCCAGTAAAGATTTTGCAGCGGGTCGTCCCCGTTACCTATCTTCGCCGGGACAGGCACGATCCCCTGGCTGGCATTGTCGCACAGCGCTACGAAGGCATGGATTACTTTCGGGGCTGCGGTCAGTCGCACAGCGGTCCACAAGAGCGCCACAAACAGAATGGCAGTTCGTGAGCCGACTGATAGGCACCATGCTCCCTGAAGCCTGCTGCGCCCGGTGATGCTCTTAATGCTTGTTATCGCCATGCCTTCATATGGCACAAGTTCAGCAAATGGGAAGCAATTTCACCTGCACGTCACTCAGCAGCCACCCCTCCCAACGTGATGGAGCAGACGAAAGCCCACCCCAACGTGATAGCCTCGGCTGACACGACACCACCTGACCCCAACGCGATAGACGCGGCTCACGCGCCACCACCTGACCCCAACGCGATAGACGCAGCTCACGCGCCACCATCTGACCCCAACGCGATAGACGCGGCTCACGCCACGCGCCACCAACCGGACCCCAACGGGGTCATGCCCTCCAGCCCGGGGTTG
>JAYVJI010000851.1:0-2540 GCA_043769435.1 Verrucomicrobiota bacterium | reverse complement strand
GTGCTGCGCGGGACTTTGCTACGGCGCTGCCCGGAGGCTCGCTGGCAGGGCGTTCCCTGCAGGACTTGCTGCCGGATGCCGCAGAGTTGCTACCGCTGGATGTGATGATCGAACGGCTGATAGAGAACCCCGCCGCAGAGACAAGGTGTGAATTCACCATCCCCTCTCCCTCAGGGCGACAGCGTTTCATTGAGGCTAGGATGGTCCCCCTGCCGGATGCCGCGTCGTCGGCACGCTATGGCCTGGCATTGCGTGACCTGAGCACTGCCATCGACAATCAGAAAAAAGCCACCCCAACAGTGGCTAATCCCTTGCCCTGGCTGAGAAACCTACAGACCCCGGTGATCGTGACCAACGAACGTGGCCGGATCACGGGCCTGAATCCGGCTGCAGAGTCCTTGACGGGCTGGAGCCAGGAGGACCTGCAGGGCTCCGGGCTGTATAAGCTGTTCATGCCGGAAAATCCGAAGGTTTTCGGTGACACCATCTCGCGCGAGCTTTCTACCAACCGGCGTTGGACTGATACCGTGACCCTCCACTGCCGCGACCACACTACCAGGTGCGTAGAAGTGGATTTGGTCCCTGCGGTGGATGAGTCCAGCGGCGGGCGGGGATTCATTACCCTCCTGACCATTCCTGCGGAAAAGCCAGTGCCCCCACCGGAAGCCCCCGCCGCACCAGCCCGGCCCAGCGTCTCCCTCCACCGTGCGCGTAATGACCTCCAGGTATTGGCCAGCCTCCTGACACTGCAGGCGGACCGCAAGGGCGGGGATCCCGCTGCCCGGGCGGAACTGATCGCCGGAAAAGACCGGCTGAGCGCGGTCTCCATCATCTATCGCCTGATTTCCAGCGAGGAGGACACCGTGGACTTTTCCCGCTACGTCCAAGAACTGGGGCGCACCCTTCTGGAAAACCACCAGATCAGGCCAGAGATGTTCAAAATAGAGACATCCTTTGACTCCATTCGCCTGCCCCAGAAATTATCCATCACGCTGGGCCTCATCCTTGAGGAACTCATCAATCTCGCCATCAGCGACGCCTTTCCCACGAATGCGGGAGGTGTCATCAGGATCGCGCTGACCATCGGCGGTGGAGAGGGGGTATTGATCATCAGAGACAATGGAGAACTATTGACCGAAGCCCTCCGCACACGGCGGCTGGGGTCCTTCTCATGGCACATTGTGGAAACATTGAGCAGTCAGCTGGGCGGCACACTCACCCTGCTCAGTGACCTCGAAAACCAAGTGCGCCTGCGCTTTCGCCTTCCCTGAGCTGGAGCTGGATTTACACGCATGACCGCAGAGTTGCTTCCGGACGACTACTTCCGCCTGCTGCGCCGGGAGGAAATTTTTTGCGACCCGTCCCGGCCGCTGGAATTGGACGTCGGCAGTGGGGATGGCACGTTTCTCCTGACCATGGCCGCCCACTTTCCAGAGCGGGACTTCCTAGGCATTGAGCGCCTGAATGGCCGCATCAGCAAAATCTGCCGGCGCGCAGCCCGCATGGGTTTGAAAAATGTAAAGGTGCTGGGCGTTGAGAGCAGTTATGCTCTGGGGTGGCTCCTGCCGGCAGGGATTGTCTCCCGGCTGCACCTGCTCTTTCCGGATCCATGGCCTAAGCAGCGCCATGCCAAAAACCGGTTCGTCCAGCAGGCGAACCTGGCTGCTCTCCACCGCGTGCTCCAGCCCGGCGGGGAGTTGCTGTTCAAAACGGACCACGCGCCCTATTTTGAAGAGGCGGTCAGCACCCTCATGGACAGTCCCCTCTTTTCTCAGGCACCATGGCAGCCAGCGGATTTTTATCCCATCACTGATTTCGAACAACAGTGGATTGATCTCGGCTGCAGTATCAATGCTGCCCGCTGGATCGCCAGGCAGCCCTCTCCCATTTAACTACCACGTAGCATTTGAATCCATGCCTCCGGAACTCACAGAAGAACAATCCGCACGCGCCGCACTCTACCGCGAGTACCTCGCAGAGCGCAGCGAAATCCTCCGCCACAAATGGATCATGAGCGAAGCGCAGGGCAGCGATGTAGGCTTTGAAGCAGCCCTGCTCGACTGGGCGAAAAACCAGCGCACCACATGGCGGAAGCAGCGTTCAAAGAACCGCGACCCGGAGGCAGCCTGATTCCGGCTTGCTGGCCTTGACTCAAAGAGTATCACCCCGCCAACGAGCGAAAAACCACCCACGCGCATGATGGCATCAGGGGCGAACGTCAGGCACCCATTGCTTTTTCACCCTGACACTTTTTCATCTATCCACCTGATCCATTTTCCTGCATGAGCGAACCGCGTGCCTATTCATTCAAGCTAGCTACTGAGCCGTGGGAGATGGAGGCGATCCACCGGCTGAACTACCGGACCTTTGTGAAGGAGATTCCCCAGCATGACGATCCCGGAGCGGACCGGCTGGTGGACCGGTTTCATGCGGAAAATGTGTATGTGATATGCCTCGCTGACGGGGGTCTGGCCGGGATGGCGGCTATCCGTTTTCAGCGGCCGTTTTCTCTGGACGCTAAGCTGCCTGATCTGGAGAAG
>JAYVJI010000850.1:0-2711 GCA_043769435.1 Verrucomicrobiota bacterium | reverse complement strand
GGCTACACCATGAACTTCAGCCACGACGGCCACTGCTTCTCCACGCTGCACTGCTTCGACCACAGCTTTGCGCTTTTCGAAGCGGGAGGTGGCTTCTGGCGTTGCGGCTTTACGCTCCTGTTTTCTAGACTTGAGTGCTTGTTTGATTCCATTATTTCGGATGGCGGCTTGGCTCTTCCTAGAAGGTGATTTTGCGGCTCGGGTAAAACTCATTTATGGTACTGGCATATACCGCAATTTTTGCAACTGTCATTAAATGGGGCTCCATCTTTCATTTTTTCCTGTGTGGCCCGGTAACCCAAGCGCCCCCAATGCCCCGCTGGGACTGTGCTTGCGGGGAAGGGGGGTGATCTGGCCCAAGCCCTCGTAATGAGGCGCATCAAGGGGTGAAGGACTCGCAGCTAGCAGGGGAATGTCGGCGGTGACAGCGAGCATGTCGATGATGGGCTTGTAGTGGAAATTCACATAGGCCGGGCGAGCCGGGTGAACTGTTAGGCCAGTGATGTTGGGATTCCCGCAGAGCGCGGGGTCTTCATGCTCCATTCATAGCAAGCGTTGACTTCCGGGTGATTCCTGCAGGATTTGCTTTGGTGCGGGAATGGTGCCGGATTCGGCATGCTAAAAGGCTATTGCCGGGTTATTTCTCAAAAAATGCTTTTCATTTTTCCACGTACGTGGATAGACTCACCACGACTCTCACCCTCCCATTCTGTATGATCCTCCCGATTTGCCACTCCCGACTGCCTATTCCCGCTGCAATGGCTGCGGGAATTGTTTCTGCCCTTTTCTCTGTCCCTCTGGGCGCTGCTCCGGTCATCAATGAATTGATGTACCACCCGCTTTCCTCTCTGGGCAGTCCCGAGGATGTTGGAAAGGAGTGGATAGAGATCCGCAATACGGACCTAGCGAACCCACTGGATGTCTCGGGCTACAAGCTGACCAGCGGCGTCACCTATACAATTCCAGCGGGCACGGTGATCCCTGCGGACGGCTATTTGGTCATTGCAGCGGATGTGGCGAAGTTTAGTGCGGCGCATCCGGGCTTCACTGGTTTGCTGCGCGGCGGCTGGGTGGGGACGCTGGCGAATGGTGGTGAGCAGGTGCAGATCACGGACGCGGTGGGCACCGCGATGGATGATGTGAGCTACGCAGACGAGGGCGCGTGGGCCGTGCGTGTGAGAAGCGCTGTGAGCTTTGGGCACCAGGGCTGGGAATGGGCGGCTCTCCACGGCGGGGGGGGCTACACAACGGCGAAGATCGTGCCGGGGCGGCCGACGCTGGAGGGCCAAAACTGGAAAGTTTCCAATGCGGCCGGCGGCACGCCAGGTGCGGTGAACTTCACAACCACACCTGCAGAAGCGGATATTTTTGCCACTGATGTGCGGCACAAACCGGAGATCCCGCGCACGGGTGAGGAGATAAAGGTCCACGCCACTCTGCCCGGCGGCGGCGTCACGAGCCGACGTTGCCTCTGGCGCGTCGCCGGGTCGCCGACATGGACCAGTGCTTTTTTCGTCCAAGATGGACCTGCGGGGCTCACATGGCACGGCATCGCCACCATTCCAGCTCAGGTGAATGGCGCCATCGTTGAGTACTATGTAGACCCTGATGTGAACAATGCGAGCAGCGTCAACGACACTGTCCCGCGAAAGGCCCGCACCTCGAATCCCGGCGTCCTGCCGGAAACATTCGGCAACGTTTGCAACTACCTGTTTCAGGTCGACGACACCTTTGATCCAGCGCGCAATTTTACGCTCGCGGGGAATCAGCCGCTGCTGCGTGTGGTGATGACCCCGGCGGAACGCACGGAACTGAATGTGATCGGCACAACCAATGGTCAGGAGGGCAGCGAGGCGACGTTCAATTGCGCATTCATTTCCCACGATGGCACCGGCACGAAGACCGTGCAAAACTCGGGCGTGCGGAACCGCGGTCAGGCCAGCGCGCTGGGGCCACCAAACAATTTTCACGTCAGCTTCCGCAGCGATGATAAATGGAACGGGCGCAGCACCATCTCGCTCAACTGCCAGTATAGTTATGGTCAGGTGCTAGGGAATACCCTGTTTGCACGGGCGGGCATCGCGCCGCAGGATGCGGTGCTCACCCAGCTCCGGGTGAACGCCGTGGATCCGGCGAGCAACGGTGCCATCCAATACGGACGCTACGCTATGTTGGAAGGCCGCGGCGGGGACTGGGCGAAGAAGCACTACCCGGCTGACCCGGACGGAAATTTCTACCGGCTGGATGACCACGCTCCGAATGCCGACACTAACATCCCAGGCAGTGACCGAGCCTCCGGCGAGTTTCTTTTTGAAGGAACGACCGCTGCCGCATTGAGCGATACTTTCATAAAGGAAACCAATCAGGAAGCTAATGACTACACGGATCTGGCGAATCTCACGCGCATCATCAGTGCGGATCCAGTAGTGAACAATGCCGGGCAGCCTGCGATCAGTGACGCCAATTACCCCGCGCAAGTCGCCACCGTGCTGGATGTCGATCAGTTCTACAATTTCCTGGCTACGGACGCGTTGATAGGGAATCAGGAGGGAGGTCTGCAAAGCGCGCGTGCTGACGATGTTAGCATTTACCGCGGTGTTGTGGACCCACGGTTCCGCTTTGTGCCGCATGATATGGATGACGTCTTCGACATCGGGGCGGGAGTGGGTGATCCGCTCACGCGCTCCATTTTCAGCTATGACGAGCAGGTG
>JAYVJI010000849.1:0-4000 GCA_043769435.1 Verrucomicrobiota bacterium | reverse complement strand
GGTAAACATTGGACTCGATCAACTCCGTAATGGTGAAAGTGCTGAGTTTGATGCCGATGACATTATTCAGAGGGGCACAGCCCGTTTGGCTGCCAAAGCTCAGCTCCATGGGTAAAATCATCCTGCACCCGTCGATGGACATCAGTGCAAAGCACTTTGGCTAGAAGATGACAAATCCAAACTACGTCAGTTTCAGACCCTCCGTGATGAATGGAGCGAAATCTGCCTGATTGTTTGTCGCTAGAGCCGCTCCAGCCGCGATAGCCGTTCCAGCGATCATGGCGTCCACCCGGAGTCCACGCTTCCTCCCTGCTGCGTTGAAAAGCTGCGCTGCCGCAGTCGCCTGCGCAGTTTCAAAGGGAACAATAGCATGCAGAAACGCCCGCATGGTGCTGATCTGGGCGGAGGAGACTGGCCCGCATAGGAATTCATACCATGCTGGCATCGGGGTTATCAGTAAAATGCCAGCACGTCTCCAAGCCGTGAGTTCCGCGCTTTCAGGGCTGCCGGCCACCAGCCCAAGGATTAGATAATTTGTATCAAGGCAGATCATTGCTTCCTCCAGCGTTGCCTATCTGCCCGCACCTCCGCCAAATAAGCTTCCGCCACCTCCGCGCTCAGGCCCTTCGCAGACTGATGCAGTTCTTCCAACATCGCTAACGGGTCTGGTTCCGGTGCAGCGTCTGCGCTGGCCACCGCTCTGCGGATCACCTCAGCCTGGGAAACCTTCCAAGCCGAGGCCAGGTTGCGGATTCGCTTCGTTGTGATCTCATCCAAAGAAAATGTGGATCGATGGGTCATGGTTGCCATACCAGCATTTCATACCAGCACGATCATCATTTGCAATCAAAAAAAAATCGGAACCCGCTCTGAGAGCACTGCTGCGGTCCCGGGCGATTTTGCAAACGTCTGAGCAGGATCAAAAGGAATGACGAGGTGGTGCTGGTGTCAGGTTGTTTTGACGCAGGATTTTTTGAGCCAATCAGCGTAGCCTTCCTCGCCGAGGGCTCCAGCGGCGAGGGCGAGGGTGTGCTCGACGGCGGAGGCTTCGGTGGCTTGAAAACTGAAGCCGTTGAGTTCCAAAAATAGAGCTGCTGCCATCAGGGCGGAACGCATGTTTCCGTCCAGAAACGGATGGTTTCTCGCAATACCGAACGCATAGGCAGCTGCTAGGTCAAATAGATCAGGTTTTTGATAGTTGAGGCGCTGTTGGGGGCGTGCCAGGGCTAAAGCGAGCAGGCCTTCGTCCTGGATGCCGACCAATCCCCCGAAACGGGCTAGCAAATGCTCATGAAATGAGAGGCAGTCCTCCAGCTCCAGCCAGACGGGCTCTTTCATTTGGCAAGTTCACGGAAGGCATTGCGATAGCGTTGCATTAAGCCGTCAGCGATTTTGGCCTTCTCCGCGAAGCCTGCACGCTCCGGGGTGATGCGCAGGGCTCCCTCCGTGCTGGGCGTAAGGTACAAGGTGGCTCCTTCCTCCACGTGGAGCTGTTGCAGGGCTTCCTTGGAAAGCACGATGCCGAGGGAGTTGCCTATCTTGCGGACCTTGGTTTCGATGATCATGTGGGAACATGCGTGGGAACGCGGCGTAGGTCAAGCTGTGTCTGGCTCGCGAAGCAAGCGCCTCTCGCTTCAAACCCCGTCCACCCACTACCCACGCTTTCTCCACGCTGCATGAAATCCGTTAGTCCCGGCGACGTCCCATGATCAGGACCACGCCAGCGATACCGAGCATAGCGGCGGAGGGCTCAGGAACATGACTGTGGACGTTCACTCTAAAGTTGTCCATCCCTGCATATGACCTGAATCCCAATCCGCTGGGCACGGGGCTGAGCCTAAATATTTCCGATCCCGACAACGCACTGGATCTCAACCTGACATGGGAGGTGGCCCCGCACTTTAGGGTGAACCAAACAAGGTCAGTAGAAGTCATCCAACGGGCTGTGGAGGCCGTATCCCGATGGAGACAGGAAGCAGAACAGTTGCTCATCCCACAAAAATCTCAGCAGGAAATGGAGGCGGCATTTCATCAATCTCGCGTCTGAAAAGTCGAAGCCTTCCTGCTTCTCGCGCACCCGACACCACCGACGAACACAAATCCAACCTATGTCAGTTTCAGTCCCTCCGCGATGAACGCAGCAAAATCTGCCTGATTGTTTATCGCTAGTGCCGCTCCTGCCGCGATAGCCGTTCCAACGATCATGGGGTCCAGCCGGAGTCCACGCTTTCTCCCCGCTGCATTAAAGGGCTGCGCTGCCGCAGTCGCATCAGCAAGTGCCCCACACCCATGCCCGGCAGCGTGGGGTCCAGCGGACCGCCGCACTGCGGGCAGGTGGGGTAGGATGAGATGGCGGCGGGCACACTCAGTGGATTACCTGACAGCTCCTCTTAGGTTAGGAACTGACTCAGAGAGCTGCTCGACGGCGACGGCGCAGCAGCATTCCCGCCGCACTCAGGCCGAGCATGGCGGTGGAGGGCTCGGGGACGACTGCTGCGATATTCCAGCCGTATCCGTCACCGGGAATGCCGCTGGTAGTCAGATTGAGAGGTGAAACCTCCGTCCGTGATCTGCATGACCCCGGTTTCCGAATCAAAGACTTTAGTGCGAAATTGTCCTTTAGTGCGAAATTCGCCGGTCTGTCCGGCGTAGCCGGCCGCCGCCTGCGGGAGGGCGGGAGCCGGTGGAGAGCGTCATCCCGCTGGGAAGAGCCCCGATAAAAGCCCAGACCTAGCCCAGACCTTTCTTGCGCGCTGTAATGTGTAATGTAGTCAATGGTAATGTAATCAGAATCTTATTGATTTGAAACCGGACCCCACTCTTTTATGCTGAATACTATTCCAAATGGAAAATCAAAACCGCAATTCTCAAGTATTTCGTAACAGTATACAGTGTCGCTGTCGCCAAGGGTGAATAGCGGCTCCCACGGCATACTTGTTTTGTCATTTGAGCCAACAAGCCTGTATCCCTTTATATACAAAACAAATTTACACTTCGGCGCCATCCACTGTCTCCACGAACGGGCAAGTTTTGATCGTTGCGCAATTAATTGTCCGCAATCAAGGATATCAATATCAGGCGAAATCTCTGGCTGTATTTGCCTGAACCCATCTGGCGAGGGCGGCTGGTATAAACCGTAAATTATCAGCATTGCAAGGGCAGCTCCTGCAACAATACAATAAAACCGACGATTTGATCGCATACTTACTAAAATGGCAATATGAATGGGGCAACGAATCCTCGCGCTAGGCTGCCCCTAGGCGGTACCGGGTCAGGCGCTGGATCGGGGGCAGCCTGCGGCTGCTTTGGTGTTTTAGGAAGTGTCACGTTCGCTGGATTACTGGTGTCTTCCTTTCCCTTCTCCCCTTCGAAAACGGATAAAAGGACAGGCCTTTCTTGTCTTGGATTGATCGATCTGGCCATTGTCATTCCGGTCTAGGCAGACGGTAGTGCGTTCCCCCAGGGCATCGTATCCGTAGAGGGTGGTAGAACTGTTGACGTCTGTGATGGAGCTGAGGCGGCCCAGCGCGTCATAGCCGTACCAGGTGGAGCCTCCGGGAGGGACCTCCGTCCATGAAAGCATGCCCATCTCGCTGAAGCTGCTGATGCGTTCTGCGGCATTACCGACGGTGTCAGCGGTGCTGCGGAAGAGGATGTCTGTCTCCATGATGGCCTGCTCATCAAAGGCGGAGTAGGAGGACTGACGAGTGAGGCGGGGAGCCTCGCCGGTGGCCTGGCGGGACCATGACTGAAGGAGCGCGCCGTCTGCGGCGGTATGAATGACGGAGAGCGGGCCATGTGTCGGGCTGAGACCCGTGCCGGGCACGGTGGGAGTGCTCCAGGTGGTGGTGATGGTGCGGCCCGGGGTGGTCTGGTCACGCTGGACAAAGGACGGGAGGAAGGTGCCGTCCGGGAGGAGGGTGTCCGTCTGCACGGTGTCCCCCAGTCCGTCATAAAAGTGGCGTGCGGTCATCTGCGGCGCGGCTAGGGCAGTCTCCGG
>JAYVJI010000848.1:0-4332 GCA_043769435.1 Verrucomicrobiota bacterium | reverse complement strand
GTCTATGACGCGGTGCCTGCCGTCGGCGGGTTGGAAGTGATCGGCCCGCGCGAGATTTTCTTTTTGCCCACAAATGCCAAGCCCGGCGCGTGGACGCTGCGCGCGCTCACGCTTGATCCGGCGACGCAGCAGCAAGACCCGCGACAAGCCAAGATGCTCGTCCAAGCGACCACGGCGGTCCGCGACCTCGCGGGGCAACGTTACCTTTTCACATGGGGCAGCGGTGGCAATAGCCCGATGGAAGTGACACGGTTGAACGACCGTGGATTGCTCGGCAAACACGTCGTCACCCTTCCACCGAAGGATGGAGTCTGGGGCTGGGAAGTGGATGCGGAAGGTCACGTCTGGCGCGAGGCCGACGCGGGAAAGAAAATCATCCGGCATCGTTTCCACGGCGACGTGCCGCGCTGGGAGCTCGAACAACCGGAAACGTGGCCAGCGCCGGAGGGCATGAACGAAGTGTGCCGGATGGCTTACGATACCGAATCGGACGCGCTATTTCTCAGCGGCTACACCCGCGATTTGCCGAAGCCCAAAGGCCAATGGGGACTCTGCGGCAGCGCCCTGGTCCGCGTGGACGGCTGGCTGAAAGGCAAACGCGAACTCCGCTGGACCGCGCCGCTGTTGCTGGACGATGCGAAGCTTCCGCCCAAGGCCATTTGTCAGGCCGGGGATTATATCTTTGCCGCTGCGTGCCAGCCGACCGCCGGCCAGCGGCGCATCATCTACGTTTACAGCGCCAAGGATGGAAAACTCGCGGGCCGGATCAGCGGCGCGAAGGAATTCACCCAACGCACCGGCTGGGTGGACCTCAGCCACGGACTGCGCGCCCGCCAGCTACCCGACGGTCGCTACTGCCTCACCCAGGAAGAAAATTTCCACGGCAAAGTGCTGGTGATTCTGTGGACGCCAGCGAACACTGCGGAACCCGCAGCGAAGTGAGTGGCGGCAAGACTCAAACAACTATGCAAAAAAACACACCAACAATCATCCGCCGCCGGACTCTCGGTCTGGCTCTCCTGTCCGTTGTGCTGCGCTTTACGAACTTTGCAGACGCCTCACCTGCTCAGACCCTGCGCGTCTATTTCATCGGCAACAGCGTCACGGACACCGTGAGCTATGGCGATCTGGCGAAGCTGGCGGAAACGCGCGACGTGAAGATGGACTGGGGCCGCACGATGATTCCGGGTGCGCCGCTGGAATGGATTTACTCGCACCCGAACGATGGATTTCAGCAGGAGCCGTATGGAAGATGGAAGCAGGCGCTAAATGATTTCGCGTGGGATGCTGTTTCGCTCCAGCCCTTCGACCGGCAATTGCATGGCAAGAACAAGGACGGGAAAGACCTCGGCGATGTGGCGCTTATTAAACTATGGGCGGAGATGTCGGCGAAGAAAAATCCGGACGTGCAGGTTTACATTTACGCCCGCTGGCCGCGCGTGACGAGCGGCGGGAAGGGCGCGGACTTCGACAAGAACGACTACGATCCGACGAAGCCAGGCAGCGGCAATGATCTGTCGAAGGTGGACGACTTCACCGCGCGCTGGGAGGCGAAGTATTCCGGCGGCTGGGACAACTCCAACGAGACGCGCGACTACTTCGACCAACTCCTCGCGGAAGTGCGGAAGGAAACGCCCTTCCTGAAAAAGCCGCCGCTGCTCGTGCCCGTGGGCCACGTCATGAACGAACTGCACACCCAGATGAAGGCGGGCCGCGTGCCCGGCTACACGAGCATCTATCAGTTCTACAAGGACGGCATCCACCTGAACGAAGCGGGTTCGTATCTCGTCGGCTGCACTTATTTCGCCACGCTGCTCAAGCAATCGCCAGTCGGTTTGCCGACGGCACCGTATGGAAAAATCGATCCGGCGCTGGCGGAGACGATTCAGAAAACCGTCTGGCAAATCGTGGAGGCGACCACGAAACCGGCGAGCGACGTGCCTTTGAATCCGCGCGTGCTGATGTATCCGCGCAGCACGTTGATTGATCGGTTGGAATGGACCGGCCCGGCCCATAAGCTGCCCGGCACTGGTTCGGACATGCACTGGCACACGTGGGGCGCGGACGGCGCGCTCTATGTGGTGGATGACGATGGCGAAAACTTCGGTGGGCCGCGCACCTTTGCTCATTTGCTCAAAGTCGAGGGCCGTCCGCCGCACCACACGGCGCAAGTCATCAGCCGCTTTCCCGGCCTGCAGCGGTATTCCATGCGCCGTCATTTATATGTGAATGGCGCACTGGCCGTGGGCTCGCGGCTCTATGTCGCCGCCTACGAATACGATAGCCATGATCCCGCCCGCAGTGAGCGCCGTTTGGACGGCAACAACGTCGTGGCGAAAAAGGGCGAGGACTTCTTTGTGCTCGATGCCATCAGCCATCACGGCGGTGTCGCGGCGCTGATGGTTTCTGACGATGCCGGGGCGAATTGGGCGAACTATCCCGTGGCGAATGCGCCGCTGTTTCTCGGGCCGCGCTTTGCTGGGCTGGCCTTTGTTGGGTTCGGCCCGGGTTACACTGGCGTCCCTGAGTTTCTCGACGGCTACGTGTATGCGATCAGCAACGACGAGAGCTGGGAAAGCGGCAGCCACGTCTTCCTCGCGCGGGTGCCGAAGGACAAGGTGCTCGATCGCTCCGCGTGGCGATTCTATGGCGGACGTTCCGCCACGAACGAGCCCGCCTGGATTCCCGAGGAAGCGTATGCCCGGCCCATCATCACCGACCACGGCCACGTCGGCCATCCCACCATGACGTATGTGCCAGGGCTCAAACGATTTCTCCTCGCCTTCGGCAGCGACGCAGTGCCTAAGAGTTATGCCCACGATCCGAAGATTGCTTGGGCGACATGGCATCGGCAGCGCGAGCTACAAATCTACGAAGGCCCAACTCCGTGGGGCCCGTGGGCGTTGGTCCACTACGATCCCGCGTGGGAAGGGGATCACGTCGCTTATCTGCCGCAGCTTCCGCCCTGTTGGTTTTCACCCGATGGCAAGGAAGGCATCATGATGTTCAGCGGCGACTACCGAATGTGGGGCGTGCCCGAACCGGCCGGCCATGAGTCGTGGTATGCCCAGATGACCCGGCCCTTCCGGCTGGTGTTAAAATGATGGTCCACGAAGCTAGAAGAAAGGCCTTTAGTTTTGTGGCTTGGGGCGGATCTTTTTTGTGACGGGGTCACAAATTGAATCGGGTGCGATGGTAGGCTAAGAATTCCGCCCTGCGCAACTGGCTGGCCATGATCGCCCGTGAGGCCATGGACCGGGAAATGCTGCCCGCCATCGAGCATCCCTACAGGAGACATCATGGCGTTTTGCAGGGAAATCGTATATCCCTATTGGTTTGAAGATCAGACGTGGAGAGAATTTACCCGCGGAAGGTATCCGCGTGCCCGGGCCGCACACCGCTGGGGCGGCTCGTGGCGGTGAATGACATGGTGCCAGCAGAAACTAAAATCAGCCAAGTCGTGGAGACTAGGGTGGGCTGCTGATTGGACCAAGCGGGAGCAAGGCGGCACGCCCTGGCTGTGTTTCATCGGGATTTCGATACAGCTAGGGCTTATATATGAATGTTCTGTAATTTAGATTGGAATGCACACATTCTGGCTTTGCCCCAGTGTATTTTTCCGCCTAGGCGCTGACCATGCGCGCACTTTCTGAACTCACCCTAGCACTCCATGCCGGCCTGGAGCTGGACGGAGCCGCCGTGGCGGCAGCAGCGGATTGTCTTCTGGATGGAGCCTTTCCGGTGGCGGAGCGTGCGGATTTTCTGCGCGCCTTGGCCGGCAAGGGTGAAACCGCAGGAGAAATCACGGGATTTGTCAGGGCCTTCCTGGAACATGCGGTGCGTCCACCGCTTCAGGCCGCAGAGCTGGACCGGCCTGCCGTGGATGTCTGCGGCACTGGAGGTGATGGCATGGGGCTTTTCAATGTCTCGACCACCAGCATGTTTGTGCTCGCAGCGGGTGGGTGCGCCGTGGTGAAGCACGGGAACCGCGGGATCACATCGAAGAGCGGCGGGGCAGATGTCCTTGAGGCATTGGGCGTCCCCGTTTCGCTTCCGCCGGACCGGATGGCAGAGTGTGTGCGGCGGCACGGCGCGGCCTTTCTGCTGGCCCCGCAATACCACCCGGCATTCAAAGCCGTGGCCCCAGTCAGGGCGCTCCTAGCGGCGGAGAAAACCCGCACGGTTTTCAACATCATCGGGCCGCTGCTCAATCCTGTGCAGCCGCCCTTTCAGCTGGCCGGCGTTTTTGATCCGTCCCTGCTGCCCGCTTATGCCGGCATCCTCCACGCCTTGGGACGGAGGGCCGCATGGGCCGTGCATGGCCGCACCGGT
>JAYVJI010000847.1:0-3648 GCA_043769435.1 Verrucomicrobiota bacterium | reverse complement strand
TCCGCGCCCCCCCAGCCGTTGGTTTGCACTGCGATGTCTCCAGCGATGAGCCCCGAGGGGGTGACTCCTTCACCGGGATTCTCCGCGCTCCACAGCCGCTCACCGGTTTTCAAATCAAAACCCTGCAGGACATCTCCCGCGCCGCTCACTACTTGTTTGCGGCCCGCTGCATCCGTCCAGAGATTCGGCGTGATGTGGGCGATCCGCGACGAGCCACGCCCGGCTTTCCATGCTTGTTTACCGTCCGCCGCATGGAGCGCAAAGACGAAGCTCCGATCCCAGGGCAACTGCCATCCGATGCGCTCTTTTTCCACGCCCTCTTTGTCGGGATCTGTGCTCCAGTCCCACGGCATCACCAGCAGTCCATCCTCCAGCAGCGGCGAGGCACCCAGCCCGTGGCGGCTGTAAAAGCGGTAATCACGGAAGGTCCAGACTACTTTCCCATCATAGTCCAGCGCGGCTATGCCTCCGCTACCAAAGACTGCATACACCAGCTTCCCGTCTGTGACGGCCGTCGGCGTGGCGTAGGTGTTTCGCGACTCCTTGCGCGCTGTCTCTTGGGTGAACACCTCTGTATTCCACAGGACTTTCCCATCTCCTGCAGAGAGGCACAGCACGCGGCAGGACTTGCCGCCATCCGTTGCAGTGGTCAGAAAGATGCGGTCTTCCCACACGATCGGCGACGAATGCCCTTCTCCTGGAATTTCGGTTTTCCACTTCACTCCCTCAGTGGCGCTCCACTTCAGCGGCAGCGCCTTGGCTTGCGTAACTCCCTGACGGGAAGCCCCGCGAAAACACGGCCAGTTCTCAGCCCGCGCGGGCACTGTGATCAGCAAGGCGGGAAATATGTAGCGGAGGAAAGTGTGCATGGCTGGCGGTGTAGTGGTGGTGATAGTGAGGGTTTCAAAAAGTGGTGATTGCAGCATGGTGACAAAGGCCGTGCATAGATTCCAGCGCGGGCCGCACCTGTCACAAATATGGGACCATCAGCCCGCTTCCGCAAGTGCTACGCTGCCGTGGCTGCCGGTGATTGACGGTGGTTGGGTATAGGGAGTATAGGGATTTGTGGTTGCGATGGGGCTTTACAGACGGGCGTTGTCTGTGAATTCTCAGTCACTATGTCCAGCACATCCCGTCGCCGTTTTCTCACATCCACTGCGCCCCTCGCCGCTGCGCCATTCATCCTGCCTGCCAGGGTATGGGCGGATCCGCCATCGCGGAAGCTGGCTCATGCGGCGATCGGGATCACGGGCCAGGCTGCGGCGGACATCGGTGAACTGATGAGCAGTGGACGTGTGGAGGTGGTGGCGATAGCGGAGGTGGACAGGCGGCATCATGCTGGGGCTCAGCGGAGTTTTCCTAGGGCAAGGATCTATGTGGACTGGCGCGAGATGTTTGAGAGGGAGGGGGACCGCATAGACAGTGTGAATGTGACTGTTCCGGATCACATGCACGCGAGCATTGCCATGCAGGCGTTGTTGCGGAAGAAGCACGTTTATTGCCAGAAGCCACTCACCCGGACGATCCATGAGGCTCATGCGCTGCGGGCGGCGGCAGCGAAGGCAGGCGTGGTGACCCAGATGGGGAATCAGATCCAGAGCAGCAGTGAATACAGGTCCGCAGTGAAGATGATCCAGGATGGCGTGATCGGCAAGGTGAAGGAGGTGCATTGCTGGACTGGGGCGCAGTTTCCGCAGGCGGCGCGGCCAGCCGGGGAGAATACCCCGCCGGAGGGTATGGACTGGAATCTATGGCTGGGCGTGGCACCCGTGCGCCCGTGGAAACCTAACATTTACCACCCCTTCCAGTGGAGGGGGTGGCAGGACTTCGGCGGCGGCGCGGTGGCTGACTTCACCTGTCATATCATGGACACCCCCTATAAGGCCCTAGGCTTGGCAGCCCCTGTGAGTGTGGAATGCACCGGCGCAGAGCAGGCGTGGCAGGATGATGCCGCGAGGCGCAAGGACAGCTGGCCTGCGTGGGAGACGTTCCGCTATGAGTTTGCCGGCACAGCGATGACGAGTGGAAAAACCATGCCCGCATACTGGTATGACGGCGGCAAGCTTCCGGCGCGGGAGTCGATCCCGGGTTTGGAAAACCGGGAGATACCGCCGAATGGTGCGGTCTTCATCGGTGAAGAGGGCACCCTGCTTCTGGTTCATTTCGGGGGGCGCCCACAGCTGCTGCCCTTGGCTAAGGACCGGCTGCTGCAAAGGACGCCGGTGCCGGGCAGTCCCACTGAGCACTACCACGGCTTCGTCCGCGCCTGCCTCGATGGCGAAAAGACGACCAGCCCTTTCGAATACGCGGTGCCCCTGACGGAGGCCGCGCTGCTAGGCACGATCGCGGTGAGGTTCCCCGGCAAAAAGCTGGCTTGGGACAGCAAGGGTATGCGTTTTCCTGAAGTGACGGAGGCGAATGCCTTTGTCAAATCGAGCTACCGGGCGGGCTGGGAGATGGCTGGGCTTTGAGTGTCAGGCAGGCGGCTGCCTGCTTTCTGAAAAATGAAAGCGCACAGACTCCGCTAGGCCATAGGCGGCCTCGTCCGGAGTGAGCCCGCGGATGTCCAGATCCAGGTCAGCGACAGAAACATAGAGCGGCAGCCTCGCCTCCAGCAGGTCATGCAGGGTCTGCCGCGGATTCGCAGTGCGCAGGAGCGGGCGGTCATGGTTGCGGGAGACGCGCTCAAAGAGCACGCGCTCCGGCACATTGAGAAAGATCACGCAGCCCAGTTTCTTGAGCAGCGGTAAGTTCTCCGGCATAGTGACGACGCCTCCTCCGGTGCTGATGACCGCGCACCGCGTCCCCTGCAGCTCACGGAGGACCCCGGTCTCCACGGCCCGGAATCCCTCCTCCCCGGAATCTGCAAAAATCTCAGGAATGCTCTTACCGGTTTTCTGAACGATGAGTTCATCCATATCCAGAAAGCGGAATCCCAGCTTGGCGGCCAGCCCCCGCCCCAGCGTGGTCTTTCCACAACCCATGAACCCAATGAGAACGACATTGAGTGCAGACTGTGGCATGGTGACGGGCGGTATCATAGACAGGTTCCCTTATGAGGAAGCGAAGATCAGGCACCGTTGCAGCTGGTGCCGGAGAAAGCAAACCAGGTTCAGTCGATACCCTGCTTTTTGAGAAACGGGATGAGTTCATCCACACCGAAATCCGCAAGCACGAGGCCATCCCAGTCCATCGTGGGGGCTTTGGTTTGTCCTGACAATTCCTTCATCTCCTGCATGGCAGCAGGATTGCCGGTCACGGTCACAGGAGTGAACGGAAGCTTGTGGGCTTTGAAGTAGTCCAGCACCTCATCGCACCAAGGGCATCCGGTTTTGACATAAATGACAGGTGTAACGGTATTCATAAGCGTATTTGGTAAAAAGTAAAGGTGTAGAGCCTAGCGGAAATCCTGAAGGGCACGGAGAATGCCTGCGGCCCGGCCGGAATCGATGGCCTCCTCCGCCCGGGCTATTCCATCCTCCCATGTGTCCGCGAGACCGCAAACCTGAAATGCAGCGGAGGCATTGGCGAGGACAATGTGCCGCCGGGGGCCGGTGTCAGTGCCGGCCAGGATGTCTGTGAGCAGTGCTGCGTTTTCACGCGCGTCTCCACCCTGAAGTTCCTCCGGTGTGGCGAGGGGCAGCGGAA
>JAYVJI010000846.1:0-4219 GCA_043769435.1 Verrucomicrobiota bacterium | reverse complement strand
CCGCCCGCAAGACTTTAACTTCCGATCCCGCCTCCGTTACCCTCAAAGGCTGGCAGGCGTCGTATGCCTATGACGCCATCGGGAACCGCAAGTCCATGATCGTCACGGGTGAGACCGCGCGCACCACCAACTACACGCTCTCCGGTCCCAAGGGCCAGCTCAACCTCTACACCACCATCGCCCAGCCCTACGGAGGAACGGCATACGCGAACCTCCTCGGGCAGACGAGCGCGGCCAATCTTCCCGTCTCTGTGAACGGCGCGTCCGCCCAGGTGCAGACCCGCGATTGGTGCAAGGAACTGAGCGCCACCGCTGCCAATCCCCGGCTCAATGTCACCGTTGCCGAGAACGGAGTCACTCAGAAAACCGGCCTCGTGCTCATCCCGCCCGGCAGCACCACCCCCACCTACGACGCCGACGGCAACCTCACGTGGGACGGCATTTGGACCTACACCTGGGACGCCGAGTCCCGCCTCGTCAGCGTCAGCCGCCCCGGCGGCATGGCCGCAGGGCAGCCCGCCGCGAATGTGGACGGCGTCACCCTCACCTTTGCCTACGACGCCTACGGACGCCGCATCCGCAAGCTCTTCAGCAAAACCCCCGTCGGCGGAGCCCTCACTCACCTCTACGAAGAGCGCTACACCTACGACGGCTGGAACCTCCTCGCCACCTGGCGCTGCGCCGCTCCCGGCCAAGTCGGCGCGCAGACGCTCACCCTGCGCCAGGAATACGTCTGGGGAGACGACCTCAGCGGCACCCCGCAGGGAGCCGGCGGCATCGGCGGCCTGCTCCTCATCCGTGACACCGCCCCCACAGCCAGCGGCGGCGGCACCTGGTTCCCCTGCTACGACGGCAACGGCAACCTCATGGCCCTCATCGATGCCATCAACGGCGGCACCCCCGCCGCCGAGTACGAATACGACGCCTTCGGCAAAGAACTCCGCGCCTCCGGCCCCGCCGGAGAACGCAACCCGTTCCGCTTCAGCACGAAGTTCACCGATCAGGAGACGGGGCTGGTGTATTATGGGTATCGCTACTACCACCCGGATTGGGGTCGGTGGATCAGCAGGGATCCGATAGAAGAGAATGGTGGTAATAACTTAACGTCGATTGAATACAATGATTCTGTCAATCAGGTTGATGTTCTAGGCAATTACGGCGAAGAAACAGTGATTGTTGGAAATAGAGCATCCAAAAATCAGGACCACCATTGGTTTATGGCTTACCACAAAACAGGCAGAGGCCAGAAGATGGTTGACAGAAAATGTCCGGGAATCGGAATTGACATCGACGACTACACAACACCCTATGCCACTATTCTGCCTGCATTTGGGGTGGTAAATGCACCGCATAATGTGATAACAACCGGTAGGGGCGATGGAGGCACGGGACTGCCTTATCAGGTTGCATACGAATTAATTTATAACGTCTCTCCAGACTGCTGCGTTTTTCTTTTACTGGTACAGTCCGAAGCTTTACTAAGAAACATGGCTCTATCTGGATCGCGGAAGTATCCTGGGCTGCGCGGTGGTCCGCCGCTATTGCGTCGATGGGGTCAAAAAGGAGGGGGGCCTTTTCACCCAAAACTCGACCAAGCAATTGCCAAAGCTTGCCAGAGCAACACGCGCAATTTAGATAAAGAAAAAAAGCAATTAAATGAGGCTAAGCAAAAACATCGTTTGGATCGAGCTAAAAAAGCGCAAGATGCACGAAAGAAAGCGGAAGAGGACAAGGCGAAAAGCAGAGCAGGTGATAAAAAGTCTGGCACTAAAGGCAGCACGCCCAAAGCGACACCTAAAACGGCGCCCAACTCGAGAAAAGCTATTGTCAGGCGGATAATCGAAGAAATTATCGATGCTATTGATTAATTTATATACCTGAATACGCTTCATCCAATGAATAGAATTGAGAAGTCAAAATTACAAGAAATTATGGCCCAATTCGAATTTCAGCCTGCGGATAGACACGTCATTAACCGTGGGTCAGGTGTTATCTCCAATGCAAATGAGCTTAATGCATTGACCCGCTGTGGCTTACACTTGGCAGGTTTTGTCCATGATATATTGCCGCACCGCGGAGGTTATTTCAGTTCATGCCGAACGAGGGTTTTAATCAATCCCGGCATTGAAGAATTCCAGGAGTTATGCACCAATACATTCCCTTCAGTTGTTGCGTCTGGATTTGCACCCGTGCTGTTTGACACGGCCGGAAATATGTTTTTTATTGGGGTTGATGATCCTAAATTAGAAAATGTCCTCTTAGTAGCTGTCGATGACCCGCTGCTTTTGGATATCAGTAACCCCGATGACATCAATTTATCGAAGGTCGCTCGAAAATATAATGGTAGCTTTTATGACTTTCTACAGTTTTGTTTAAGAAACCCCTCATCAAACGTTTTTTTGAAATCTTCTCCTTTCAAGGGCAGGCGGAGGAAATGAGTCAATTAGAGAGGGGGCGGCATTGTTGCCGCCGCCCTCCCCAAGTTTTCACCTTTCCCCAGCCCCGACGGCGGGGTCTTGGAATCCTTTACCGGCAGCCCGCCCGCCGCGACTCACTCCCCCGATACCCGCGTCCACGTCGTCTCTGCCCTCCACACCTACGGGCCCCGGCACGAATTACAGGAAGTGACCAACACCTACGGCACCGGCGCCAATGCCGGCAACCTCTGGCACAAATACACCTACGACACCCTCCTGCGCCGCACCAAAGCCCAGCGCGAAAGTCCCAATGGCAAATCATGGCACTATGGCTACAATGACCGCTCCGAAGTGACCACCGCCCGCAAGACTTTAACTTCCGATCCCGCCTCCGTGACCCTCAAAGGCTGGCAGTCGTCGTATGCCTACGACGCCATCGGGAACCGTAAGTCCATGGTCATCACGGGTGAGACCGCGCGCACCACCAATTACACCACCGGCACCGGCACCACGGGCCAGGGAGCCAACACTCTTTCCATGGAAAGGCTTGAAAGCACTCACCAATTTTAGATTTTTGCTAGCGATAGCGCGGGCCTGCCGTGATACGACTAAACCGGATCCCAAAGAAATACTGCACAGGGCTAGGCAGCGAGCTACTGCTGAAGCGTATAAAGCTAAAGGACTAAAGCCCCCTGCGGCAAAGCCTTACATGCCGCCAGTCACGTCTGCGGCTAGGCCGCCGGCCTCCCCTAAGCCAAGAAAACCATCATCGACCAAGTCTCCGCGAGGGGGAAGAGGCGGAAAAGCGGACGCCATCCGTGAGTTGCTTGATTGGATTTTCAATTAGAATTACAGTCAGCTACGCGAGCGACGGCGAACAATTAATTATAAAAACTATGCTAGAAATCAAAAACAATAGCACTATTTTTATGATACAAAGAGTTATTGAACAGTATGTGTTTACTGCTTACGCCGACAGGCCGACGTTGGAGACTTTGTCAGCAGCAGATCTTAATAAACTTACCCGCGGCGGGCTTAATGTCTGCAAGTTGATCGCGGAGGCTTTTCCAACTGCTGGCGGCGAGTTATCGGTAGGCGGAGCCCACATCTTCAACAACCTCGGCTTCGAGAGATTTATTGATTCTACACGATCGTGGGCCGCGCCGATCGTCCGACAGGGATTTGCTCCGGTGCTTGAAGATAGCGGAGGAAACCTGATATTTCTTCCGGTATCCGATGTTTCTCTCGAACCTGTAATGACAGCTTCAACCGATGAAGTTTGGGAATCAGACGACATTATGGATTTCGGCGCAGTGTATGATGGTAGTTTATACAGCATTGTGGAGAATACACTTAAAAAATCCAACTTCAATATGTTTGAGCACACAAAAGGAACAACAAACCATGACGATTATTGAGGGAGAACAACAGGACGGGAGAACGGGAGACAACGGTGTCCGTCATTCGGGCCCATATTTTGAGTTAGTCCGGCTGTTCCCGAGCTGACGTCACCCGCCCCGAGCCCGAAGATTTCAGGACGGCCAAGGGTCCGTCCCCGTAGGCGGAATAACAGGCCACACCAGTTAATATTGCGTGAGGCAATCCCAACCCGCCGCCCTATCTGAGTCCAACGCCCTAGCACAAACCGCCTCCCCCCTTCTCCGTCTTTGCGTCTCTGCGTCTCTGCGTGAGCCCCTTCTCCCTCTTTGTATCTAGGCGTCTTTGCGTGAGGCAACCACAACACGCCGCCCCGCCTTAAACGTGTCGAGACCAGTGCCGCGCCCAAGTCCGATGTTCAGCTG
>JAYVJI010000845.1:0-6727 GCA_043769435.1 Verrucomicrobiota bacterium | reverse complement strand
TGGTACATGCGGAAGCTTGGGCAATAGACGTAATCGTAAAATATGACAAAATTGCAACTGAGGATTTAATAAATGTTTTGCGCTATGGTATCTACCCGGAAAGCCAATTATACGCAATCTATGGACTATTGATGCTCAATAAAAATGCAGTATCAGAAATAAGTCTTATAAATGAGTTTGTGCGTTCTGATCGGCGTAGCGTTTCTGTAACAGACGGCGCCGCCGGAGACGGCGCTTCCTCATTTAAATGCACGACTGCTGAAGTTTTACAAATATTGTTAGATAGAGGGATCAAAAATTGTGCGCCTGATGAAATCTCCATTTATAATACTTATACAAACACTCCCATCTACGACGTGCTACGCCGTTAGGCTAAGCGGAAAATGCAAAAGCAAAAAAGGCCTGTCCATTTGTAATACGTGGGGCTACGACGCCACCAATCCAAGAAAGGCCTGTCCTTTTATCCGTTTTCTAGGGGAACGCACTACCGTCTGCCTGGACCGGAATGACAATGGCCAGATCGATCAGGCCGGGAGCGACCGCATCACCGAAGTCAAGGAATCCAAGAATTCAAGAAAGGCCTGTCCTTTTGTCAGCAATTTTCCACCAGCCGGTCACGCGCACCTACAGCTACAATCCAAGAAATGCCTGTCCTTTTATCCGTTAACAGCTTCAGCGCAGATGGCACCGTGCAGGCCACCTACACCTACGAGCCCGGCACCGGCGAATCCAAGAAAGGCCTGTCCTTTTATTCGCTTTCCGTTTTCCCCCGCATGGCCGGGGAACCTGACATCGAATCCAAGAAAGGCCTGTCCTTTTATTCGCTTCGGACAGCAACCAAGCACATCCTCCATTGCAGTAGTCACGTATCCAACAGTCGTGGCAGCGCGCGCGCGCATTTTGATTTACTTTATCGTAATAGTCCTTCAACTTCACTTTATCCATGCCCGTGGCCACATTGCCTATCACATAATTTGGCATTCCTTCGTAACGGTGGCATGGATAGATATTCCCCTTGTTGTCCACAATGGCCGTATTTCGCCCTACCCCGCACCCCAGGCCCTTGATGCCGGATTTTTTAGTTGGTGCCAGAATTTCAGTCAGGGATTTCCGTTGATAGGCGCTGATTTCCCCGCCTTCACTGAGGGCGGCGATGGAGACTTTGGCACGTTGAAAACCCTTTTCGTCAAGTGACAGGAGTTGCTCGTGGCTGACTGCCGAAGGAGAGGGCGCGCTGTGTGGAAGAGGCTCTATCGTGGCCAAACCAAGCTTCGTAAAACCCTGCTCATGCATGTAGTTGGCCACCGCTTCGGCATCATGGTACTTGTTCGTCAAATTGGCCCGGACTTTGATGGGGCCCAGCCCGCGCTCAATGTAGAGCTGGTTAGCATATTGTGCATGCTCGAGGATCAGCGCGTGATCAGACTTGCCGTTCAATGACGGTCTGTTATAATCATGCATCTCCTTCCAACCGTCCATACTCACCATCAGCAGGAAGCGGTGCCTGGCCAGAAAACGGGCTACGGTTGGCGTCAGGAGCACGGCATTCGTAATAATTTCATAACTGAACTGCTTTGTGGTTTTTCTCTGTAGCAATCTGCAATAGGCCACGGCCTTTTTTACCATGGGATAATTTAACAGCGGCTCACCTCCAAAAAAAGTGATCTGGACTTTCTCCCGGGGGCCAGATCGTGTGACGGCAAAATCAATGGAGGTCTTTAACTGATCCCACTCCATCAACGTCCCTTTCTGATTCGATCCATTGCGCCATGCATAACAGTACCGGCAGCCCAAATTGCATCCTTGCGCCATCAGGAGTTGCAGACGCACCGAGTTGTGGCTAAGCAGGTGCCTGATGGCCTCCTGCTGTCCTTCCTCCGAAACTGGCCGGAATTGAAACATTCCTTTTTCCTGCAGCTCGAGCAAAAATTCCTCTACTTCAGGGGGGAGCCCAAGAATCACCTGATTCTCGTAGTCCCTTAACAAATCAAAGGTGGATGGATCAATGACAAACAGCGATTCTGATGCGCGGTCAAAAAGCAGTTTGTCGCCTTCACACTCGTAAACGTGATAGGATCGGCGATCTATGGAGGGACTCATCATGCAGGCAAATCAATAACGTTCCATGAACAAGTTCACTTGCTTAAGATAAAGTGTTTTGTTTACCTTATTGATCAGCGTTTGGGGGAGAGGCAGGTTTTTTAGGCGGATCCCCCCCCCGCTGATCCTCATCTGTAAGCGATCCGCCGGCGGTATTTCCGCAGTTCTGGTCGATGTCATCGTAGGCCACATCCGCTCCTTTCGGACTCTTGTAGGTTCCTTTACCACAGGCCTCATCAATATCCCGTTGACCGGCAAAATTTGTCGCGGAGCAATTTTGGTCGCGGGTGGGGGTGCCGAGAGCTGGGTCGATAACGCCGCAGGCCTCATCCCGATCCGTCATATTCCCCGGGGTTCCCAATACGTCACAAGCCTCGTCCCAATCGGTATCTCCAGTAGTGGAATGGTAATAACACTTGCCTTCTACATTGGAGAAGGTCGCTGCCGGCAACATATCCGCCAGCGTGAAACTGATGGTAATCAACGGCGTTTTTTTGAGGAATGATCTGCGCTTTGTCATAATATTTGTTGTTCGGGTTATTAAGGTAAAAACAGCAGGTTAATCGGGCTGGAAAAGCAGGAGGCCCCTCTCAATTGTAGGCAGTCTTTTTCTGGGCAGTCAACTCCTGGGCCAGCGAACCGGCCATCCTAGACAATGCCTCCCACGTAATTCCTTCATAAAACGCATCATCCAGATGCTCATCAAGACCGCGCCTCGCAGAAATCTCTGCTACCTGCTGCTCAATCCTGTCTGCAATCACCGTGGCCGCCTCCTGAAAACCTTCGACGCTGGAAATACCATCCAAGTCCAAATCCCTAGCGTATGCCATGCCCCCCAACTTTAACAAATCATACGCCGCGAGCGACATGCGGCCATCCTTGAACTCAAGTTGGGGGAAACTCGCCAGCATTCCCGCAAACTGCTTGTCTGACAGGAGGTTATAGGTACCCAAATCACCAAGCGCCTGCGTCATGGCACTTGAATCCCCTCCCCCTCCTTCAAGCCGCTCCCAGAGCAAAGTCGTTTTGTCACCGATGAGAGCCCGGGCTTTCACCATCGCCGAATCCCGCAATTCCGTCAGCTTGACAATTTCCGGATCAGTTTCAGGCCCAACCCGTGGCTTCACCCTAGTCTCACCGCGGACTCGTTCGGAATCCAATTTCCGCGGCGCTTCGGCTACACGGGAAACAGCCTTCCTCGCTTTCGAAGGCACATCTTCTGTCAAAGCCGCATCAGAATTCAACCGGGAAAACAAAAGAACACATCCTACCGTGATTGCTACGGCTGCTGCCACCTTGATTAAGTTGATCGCCCTCATTTTTTGCACCTTCAATATATCTTGCGGCAGAGTCAAGTGCGAACTTTTTTGATCAACTAGATAATTCGGACGCCCCTTTCAGTTTCGCGCATGCTTGCCCGCTTCGCTGTTCTCCGCTGATACCCGTTCCAAAGTTATTCATCAATCGGCGGAAGGGGGGCCTTCGCTCCGACCGCTCCGGGGCAGCGGACGATGGCTAAGATGCTGGTATCCAGCCTGCTGCGGACGGGATGGTGCGGGGACATCATGGTGTTTCACAATGGGGAGGCGCCGCTGTTTCTGACGCCGCGGGCGGGGTTGGAGGAGGTGGGGCTGGAGTTGGAGAGTCCTGGCGGGGTGGAAGGGGCGAACCTGGCGTGGCGGATGAAGTACCGGGTGGCGGAGATGATCCCGGCGGAGCGGTATGAGCGCATTCTCTTTCTGGATGCGGACTGTCTGGTGCTGCGGGATGTGGGGCATTTGCTGGCGGGGGAGTGGGACATCGCGGTGCAGGTGGAGCGGGGCGCGCCGGTGACGGAGTGGAATCACTACAGCTACCTCACGGAGGAGGAGATGGTGAGCCTGCGGGGGCGTAACGGGGTGAACAGCGGGACATGGGCGGTGCGGGGCAGCGTCTATAAAGAGGTGATGGCGGAGTGGGAGCGGATTGATGCCGGGGAGCCATTGCGGGAGTGCCCGTGCCGGGACCAGAGCAGTTGGAACCGGCTGCTCCTTGATAATGAGCAGACCGGGCGATGGCGGGTGCAGGAGTGGCCGGCGGGGGAGATTGCCTTCCCGCTCTACTTGCACCCGCATTATAAAGACTACGCCAAAGCGGCGATCACGCATCACCTGGGCGGGGACACGCGGGAGAAGCTGCGGTTTGCCTTTGGGCTGTGGTTCGAGACGTTCGTATTCGAGGACTCGTGCCTGTTCTTCCATTTCATGGAGGTGTGACGTGACGTGCCCGGCGGAGGCGCAGGACTGTCGAATCGGGGTGCGGGGTTGGCGAATGGGGGCACTGGACCGGCGAATGGGGGCGCAGGACCGGCAAACCGTTGAGCAGGACTGCTGGATGGACCAACATGGATATTCAGTTGGCAGGCAGAGAACTGCAATTGTCCCGCAGAGGTCTTAAATCCAGGCGAGTGGTGGCTTAACCTCAGAACTCCTGATGTCAGAGGAAACAGGATGAGCCGGCGGCGGCGTTTGGAGTTCAGGCTTTAGCCTGTTCCGGCGGGGAGCAGCCTAAAGGCTGAACTCCGAACGGGCTCAGGTGCTCACGGGGCGCGGAAGAAAGCGCGGCGCTGCGCGGCGGGGACTGGGGCGGATTTTTCGATGCCGTTGCCCGTGCCGCTCTGGAGGGTGAACCACTGGCTGAGGTTGGTGCTGGTTTGGATTTGCCAGGGCTGGCCCGCGGTGGTGGGCACGGCGACGGTGAGGATGGGCTCGCTGAACTCTCCCATGGCGGTCGTCAGGAGCAGTTGGCCGGGCGGGATGTTGGCGGCGGAAGGCGTGGCGGTGCCGCGGGACCACGGACCGTCCGCGCCGAGGCGGAAGACGGCTTCGTCTCTCAGCAGTTCAGGAATGAAGACGCTGTCCAGGAAGCCCATGCCTTCTGTGAGGGGATCGGCGGTGGTGCGCAGGAGGTAGAAGGAGCCGCCGGCGGGGTCGAGTTTGAATGGCGCATCGAATGGGCCGGCTCCTTCGTTGGCATAGACGAGCACGGTGCCGCCGGGGGCGAGCATGGTGGCATCCGGGAAGGTGTAGCGCGGGGCGTCTTCAAAGAGTTTGCCGGCGAGCGAGACTCCCGTGAGGTTCACGGCGGCGGTGCCGGTGTTGCGGATTTCAAAGTAGTCAGGCGTGCCGCCGTTCAGGACGATCTGTTTGTTCCGCGTGACGACTTCCGAGATTTCCAGCGAGGGCTCCGGCGCGGTGATGGCGAGGCGGAAGAAGCCGCCGCCCGCTGTTTCGTCGTCGCCGGCGGCGTTAGGCTCGATGGGAGCATGGGCGACGGTGTCGTTCAGGTCGCGGGCTTCGATGTAGAAGGAGATGCGGGCACCGAGCGGCAGAGGGAAGGCCATGCGCCCAGCCCATGCGCTGTCGAGCATCGCGCCGTCCTCGTGCATTCCGTCATCATAGAGGAGGATGCGGCGGCGCGTTTGGTCGGCGATGTCGGTGCGCCAATAGACGAGCGTGCAGGAGATGGGCGCGGAGTCGTCGCGGCATTCGCAGTGGAAGAGGGTGCGCTGCCCGGGGCCGTAGGTGCTGGCTTTGAAGCCGTCGAAGTCAATGCGTGGGGCCAGCGGGCCGTTGTCCACATTGGCGCGCCCGGGATCGGGCAGGCTGTTGAAGACGAAGTTAGCCATGCCGTCGAGGTAGCGGCCATAGCTGACATCGCGGAGTTGTTTGGGATAAACGATGGTGTCCACGACGGCGCCGGCGCTGTTGCAGAGGCAGAGCGTGCCGCCGCCTTCCGGCAGAGCCCAGCCGGTGCGCCATTTGTCAGGCTCCAGGGCACCGGCGGCCTGGCTGGAGCAGCGGACGACGAGCCGCTCGCCCGGGTCGAGTGTGGCTTGGGGAGGGAAGGTGTAGGTGCGGGCGTTGCGTCCGGTGAGCGAGAGCTTCCAGCCGGCCAGGGAAATGTGGCCAGGCCCGCCGTGGAAGATTTCCACGTAGTCGGGATTGTCGCCGGGATCGGTGGTGAAGTTAGGCGCGCTCACCGTCACGGACGAATTCTGCGCCATGATTTCATTGATGACAGGGTGGCTGATGAGCGGGCGGGTGAAGCTATGCGTGAGCGGCGGACCGGCATCGGCGGGGCGTCCGCTCAGCGCGATCCAGAGCACTTCGCCGGTGCCGGCCAGGTCTGCTTTGCCATCGCCGTCAATATCACCGCTGGCGAGAAAGGCGGCGCTGGGCGCGGCCACACGCAGGGCGCGGTCCCAGCCGCCGTAGGTATTGTGCGTCTGGATTTCGATGCAGCGCGCGATGTCGCAGGCGATGGCGAGGTCCTGTGATCCGTTATGATCGAAGTCTCCCTGCGCCATGCTGCTGACGGGAAAGTTCACGACCGGCTGCGCGAAGTCCCGCGGCGGCGGCACGGTGGCGCTCCACTGGACGCCGACGGCGAAGTCCATCCCGGACTGCCCGAGGAAGGCGACGGTGCCGAGTTGCAATCCGGCAAGGAGATCGGGATCGCCGTCGCCATTTACATCCCGCACGATGAGTGAGCGGCTCCCGTGGCTCCAGCCCGGGTCCGAGATCATCTGCGAGAGGCCGTATTTTCTGATCACCAGGGGCCCGCGCGTGGGGCTGAGGATGTCGCC
>JAYVJI010000844.1:0-6783 GCA_043769435.1 Verrucomicrobiota bacterium | reverse complement strand
CGGATGGGGATGTTTTGCAGGTTGGGATTATTACTGGCCAACCTGCCCGTGCTGGTGCTCATTTGCAGCAGGGTGGTATGGATGCGTCCAGTCCGGCGGCTGATGGAATGCGGCAGCGCATCCACGTACGTGCTCTTCAGCTTGCTGGCCTCACGCCACGACAGCAGGTCCGCTGCTATCGGGTATTCCTCCGCCAGTTCTGTTAAGATATCCTCTCCCGTCTGGTATTTTCCGAGCTTGGTTTTTTTGGGCTTTTCTGCCAGCTTCAGCTGCTCAAACAACACTTCCCCCAGCTGCTTGGAGGAGCCGATGTTGAAGCGCGTACCGGCGGCGGCATAGATCGCCTCCTCCAGCTCGTGGATCTGTTTGTCGAGCACCACACTGGAAGCCGCCAGCACAGTGGTATCTATCTGCACTCCCTCCGCTTCCATGCGCGCCAGCACCGGCAGCAGCGGGGCCTCTATTTCATAGAATACCCGCTCCAGCTTTTTCTCCACGAGGCCGGGCCTCAATCTCGCCGTCAGCTGGAGCGCCAGATCCGCTGATTCCATGGCCAGATCCCGCTCTCCCTGTTCCGCTCCTTCATCCAGCCCTGCCATCAGCATCTGCCCACCGGCCTCCGCAGGGCGCGGCGCACCGGGCGTATACCCCAGCAGCGACTCACTCATCCACGGCAGAGAATACCGCTGGTCCGTATCAATCAGCGCCTGCGCCAGCATCGTGTCAAACCAGACCGCCGGCAACTCCACGCGTAAGTGCACCGCCGCCTGCAGCGCCTCCTTGAGATCATGACCGGACAACAAGACTCCTGCACAATGGTCAGCCAGTTCCTGCACCAAATCACTGCCGCTGGCTCCTGTCAGGTAGAATGCCTTATGCGGATCAAGCGAAAGCGCGATGCCATAGATCAGCGCCTCCCGCGGATTCGGCCCCACGGCGTGCATGAAGAGTCCCGCCGCTTTCCTTGTCTGCATTTTCTCCAGCACCTGCCGGCGTGCTGCCGGCGTGACCGCCAATTGATAGTCATGCGGCGTATCAGCGATCGTTCGTAAAACCGGCGCGGCTGCCGGAACTGGAGCCGCACTGCCCGCCACCTCCCCGCTGTCCGCCTGCTGCTGCCGTCGCTCAAAGCCGCGCCCGGCCTTGAATGCTGCACCAAAAAGCCGCTGGCCCAGGCTGTTCAATTCAAACTCCTGCATCAATCCCATCAGCGCCTCCCGGTCCATCTCCCCTATCCTGAGCGACTCCGGCGCAGCATCGATCGGCACATCCAGCTGGATAGCGGCCAGAGACCGGGACAGCCTTGCCTGTTCTGCAAAATTTATCAGGTTTTCCTTCTGCTTGCCTTTCAGCTTGTCCACGCTGGCAAGGAGATTTTCCACCGTGCCATACTCACTGATGAGCGCCTTGGCCGTTTTTTCCCCGATGCCCGGCACTCCTGGTATGTTATCAACAGCGTCACCCCACAGACCCAGGATGTCGATCACCTGTTCAGGACGTTCGATGCCCCAGCCGGCGCAGACTTCCGCCACCCCCAGGACCTCGTGCTCATTACCCTGACGACCCGGCTTCCAGATGTATGTTTTTTCCGACACCAGCTGCGCAAAATCCTTGTCAGGCGTGACCATGTATGTCGTCAGCCCGTCAGCCTCGGCACGGCGCGCCAGCGTGCCGATGATGTCATCAGCCTCATACCCGTCCAGCGTGAGAACAGGAATGCGGAAGGCTTCGATGAGCCGCTTCACATGAGGAATGGCCATGCTGAGATCCTCCGGCATCGCTTCACGCTGGGCCTTGTAGGCCGGAAAAATCCGGTGACGTTCCGTGGGCGCCTGAGTATCAAAAACCACCGCCAGGTGCGTGGCCCGCTCGGTCCGGATCAACTCCAGCAACACGTTGGCAAAGCCATACAGCGCCGAGGTATTCAGACCATAGCTGGTCACAATAGGTCGGGCGATAAAGGCAAAATGCGCTCTGTAAACGAGCGCCATTCCATCCAGCAAAAAGAGCCGTGAGTCTGACATGCAGCGATGTTGATGGATGATTCCGGAGTAGTCACGCGCAAATGCGCAGCCTTTTTTCCGGGGCGGGACTCTATTCGCTTTGCAGTCCACCGCCGGGCTGTATGCTGACGCATGACTCAGCCAAACCGATCTGCGGAACCACAGACCGTTGCCGACACCGAAACAGGGCGGAAATTCCTTTATTGGCTGGCAGGTGCCCGCCGGGAGACGCTGCGGCTCTGCCCGCCGTCAGAAAGAGAACGGGTAGCCGTCCTAGGTTCCACGGTGCTCATTCCTACTACCATGGCATTTTTCGGCATGTACTTTTATGCCCGCAGCCGGTTTACAGAACCTCAGTTCCTTATGTGTTTCATCGGCGCGCTGGCATGGGCCTTCGTGATCATGAGCACTGACCGCATACTCCTAGCTACTTACCGTCCCTTTCAGCCGTGGTGGCGAAAACTGCTTCAGGTGGTGTTCCGGTTCGGGCTCGCGGCAGTGGTCAGCGTGGCCATCTCTTTTCCGTTTTGTCTGGACCAGTATCGCCCAGCCATTTCCCACCGCTACCAGACCGAAACCCAAGGAGTGCTGAATGACCTCCGGGAAGCCGAAAGCACTACCAGGAAAACCCTGGTGGCCACTTACACCAGCGAGCATGCCGACATGGTCGCCAGCCTCACCCCTCTACAGGAAAGCATCCTCAACACTGACACCTATGCCGACAAAAAGCTGGAAGAGGAGAAGAAAAAAATCAGCGCGGAAGGCTTCATTCCGCCTGCTTCTCCGGCTGCTCGGCTCATCATTTCTCAAACAGAGGCAGTGAAGGAACGCCTAGCTAGACTGAAGGCCACCCAGGATGAAAAGGAGGCCCTCCACCGCCGCCTCGTGGAGGCCATCGCACGGGAGATGGCCGGCCAGCCTAACGAGTTTTTCCCAGAGCCCAAAAAAGCCGGCGACGGCCCCCGCACCCGGGACATGGAGCGACGAGACAGTGATACTACCCGGGACCTCTCCCGCATCTCCGCCTCCATCACTCAGGAAACAACTACCCTCACCGCTCTCAATAACTCCCTCGCCACCGCCCGCCTCGCTGACCGGGACACTATGCTCGATGCCTTGCCCCAGCGGCGCGATGCCTTCGTTCAGGAGGCTGTAGAAATGGAGCGCGTCCGCAAAGAAAAGCTGGAACGCCTCACCAGCGAGATTACTCTCCACACTCAGGATCACACCCGGGCGCTCAAGCTCCATGACGACCGCTACCTGCCTCCTATTGAACGGTATGAAAACAAGATAAAAGGCCTGCTCGATCCCATGGAGGAAACCATAGGGCTCTATAAGGTGATCTTTCTTCCATCCCCGGATGCCAGCAAAACAGAAGCCGGCGAGCAGGGCTATAAATGGGTCGCGGGCCTCTTTCAGTTCCTTGTTATCTTCGGCACCCTTTTTGTGCTCGACCTGGTCCCCATCATGGCCAAAATCTTCAGTCGTCCCGGTCCCTATGATGTCCTCATTGAACAAACCGAACTCGTCGCCAGCCTGAACCTCAAAGCCTTCAAAGCGGGCTATCCGGAAAACGCTAGGCGCTGGGCCGCCAGCGGTGACGCAGGCGAAATACCACCGCCGGGCGCGATCCTGCAAACACATCTCTATTCCGTCAGCCCTGCCCGCACTTCTGATACATAGCGCGAACGGTACCCCAGCGCTCTGCTTCCTCCCTCACGTAGCCCAGCCGCAGCAAACCATCTGGACGGCCTGACGGTTGCATTCCGCCCTCACCGGTTCAGACTTCGCTTTTCCTATCAATTTTTTCATGAGTGAGCAGACCAGAACCACCTCCTTTCCCTTCCATGACTTTGAGCCCCGCTGGCAACAGCGCTGGGACTCAGAAAAAACCTTTCGCACCCCCGGACCGGGCGATGCGGATTTTGACGGCTCACGCCCGAAGTACTACATCCTCGATATGTTCCCCTACCCGAGTGGATCCGGCCTGCATGTCGGCCACCCGGAAGGCTATACCGCCACAGACATTCTCGGACGCACCCGCCGGATGCAGGGCTTCAATGTCCTCCACCCCATGGGCTGGGATGCCGTCGGGCTGCCGGCAGAGCAATATGCTATCAAGACCGGCCAGCATCCACGGGTAACGACAGAGGCAAACATCGATAACTTCCGCCGACAGCTTAAGTCCCTAGGCTTTGGCTATGACTGGGACCGCGAGGTGAATACCACTGATCCTGACTACCTACGCTGGACCCAGTGGATTTTTCTTCAACTCTATGGCTCCTATTTCTGTGAGGAAACTCAAAAGGCCAGACCAGTGACGGATCTGGAAAGCCTCGGCTGGACCCGCGCGCAGATTGATGCCGTGCGCCTCGCCTTTGTGCATGAAGCCCCGGTCAACTGGTCCCCAAGCCTCGGCACGGTGCTGGCGAATGAGGAAATAGAGGAATGGAAAGCGAAGGGAGAAACCGTAGAGCGTCGTCCGCTGCGGCAGTGGATGCTGCGCATCACGAAATACGCTAACCGTCTCATCGGGGATCTTGATTCCCTAGATTGGCCAGAGGGCATTAAGCTGCTTCAGAAAAACTGGATAGGGCGCTCGGAAGGAGCCACAGTATGCTTCCCGCTGCCCGGTGCTGCCGGCGGCATCCATCAACAGGTTTCCGTATTCACTACCCGCCCGGATACACTTTTCGGGGCGACCTACCTCGTCCTCGCTCCGGAACATCCGCTAGTGGCAACAGTCACCACACCAGATCAGCGCGCCGCTGTGGAAGCCTATCAACAGACCTGCGCCAACAAGTCAGACATGGAACGCGGGGACATGAACAAAGACAAAACTGGCGTCTTCACTGGCTGTTATTTCCAAAACCCGCTGAATCAACAACTGCTGCCCGTCTGGATCGCCGACTATGTCATGATGGGATACGGAACGGGAGCCATCATGGCCGTTCCGGCACACGATGAACGTGATTTTGAATTCGCGAAGAAATTTGACTTACCCGTAGTGCAGGTCGTGGACCCTCCCTCTGACGTCCCGTGGCAGGGCTATACCGGCCACGGCACTGCGGTGAATTCCGGGTTCCTCGATGGCCTCTCCACAGCCGAAGCAAAGGCAAGCATCATTCAATGGCTGGAGAGCAACGGAGCGGGCGAGCGGCGCGTTACTTTCAAGCTCCGTGACTGGTTGTTTTCCCGCCAGCGCTACTGGGGTGAGCCGTTTCCCATCGTCTGGGAGGAAGGCCTGCACCGTGCGCTTCCAGACAGCGAGCTGCCCTTGCTGCAGCCGGAGCTGGAGGACTTCAAGCCGACCGGTGATCCCCGGGGGCCGCTCATCAAAGCCACGGAGTGGATCCGCTATTCCGAAGCCGCCACACGCGAGACCAATACCATGCCGCAGTGGGCCGGCTCATGCTGGTATTATCTGCGTTATTGTGATCCCCGGAATACTAGCCGCTTCATCTCAAAGGAAGCGGAGTCCTACTGGCTGAGCGGCAATGGCAAGCCCGGCGCAGTGGATCTCTATGTTGGTGGCACCGAACACGCCGTGCTTCATCTGCTCTATGCGCGATTTTGGCATAAGGTGCTATATGATCTCGGACACCTGACCACATCCGAGCCCTTCCAGCGCTTGGTAAATCAGGGGTTGATCCTGGGCGAGATGGAGTTCGCCAGCTTCAAAGGCCATGCCGGAAATCTAGTTAGCTTTCTAAATGTCGCCGAGCAGGATAACGCCTTCACGCATAAAGCCACGGGCGAGAGCCTGACTAAAATCCTGTTCCCCGCCGATGGTGTGGAAAAACAGGGCGAACACTTTGTCCTCGTGGCCGACCCTCAGATCCGCCTGCGCGCCAAAGCTGAGAAAATGTCCAAATCCATCGGTAACGTGGTCAATCCGGACGATGTGGTGAAAGCTTACGGAGCTGACTCACTGCGGCTCTATGAGATGTTCATGGGCCCGCTGGAACAAGTGAAGCCATGGAGCATGAAAGGTGTCGAAGGCGTCTCCCGCTTCCTAGCTCGGGTATGGCGTCTGGCCTTCACGGAAAAGGACGGGGCATGGGAAATCAGCGGCAGGATCAGCCCCGGCAGCAGCACTGACAAAGCACTGCGAAGAGTCGTCCACGAGACCATCCGCAAGGTATCTGAGGACATCGACAAGCTGAGCTTCAACACCGCGATCTCCCAGATGATGATTTGCACGAACGCTTTCACCAGTGCGCAGACCGTGCCGGTAGCGGAATTCGTCCAGCTTCTGCTGTGCCTCAACCCCTTTGCCCCGCACATCACAGAGGAAATCCATGCCCGGCTGCGCCCGTTGCACCCAACCCTAGATGCCCGCCAACTCTGCCAACAACCGTGGCCGGCATTCGATCCAGCGGCATTGATCATAGATGAAGCGGAGATCGTCGTCCAAGTGAATGGCAAGCTGCGTGACAAGGTGACCATTTCCACAGGCGCAAGTAATGCCGCCGCCGAGGCCGCCGCACTCGCCTCCGCGAAAGTTCAGGAAGCCATCGGCAGCCTCACGGTAGCCAGGATCATCGTCGTGCCAGGCAAGCTGGTGAACATCGTCGCGAAATAAGGGGCCCGGCCAGAAATAAACAGCCAAAGACGGCACCTTATTTTCGGCAGCTCCGCATCATGCACGAGACATCCACCTACTACTTCTATGGTTGTCGGCCTCCTCCAACCTTCGAGCCCGGAGGGTGATGGCTGATCGTTTCGATGAGGCTTTTCCCATGCTGTCGATTCGTCAGGAGTTTCATACGCTCTCTGG
>JAYVJI010000843.1:0-1920 GCA_043769435.1 Verrucomicrobiota bacterium | reverse complement strand
GATAGTTTACAGGTTTCCCGGGACGCAATGAGTTCTGACACCAGAGCGGAAGCGGGTTCACATTTACCCTGCCAAGAGTGCCGAATGCCGACAGCTGTATCGTTACCGGTGAAGTTTCCACCGCTCTCACTGGCTGGATGGCAGCGGATCTCATCTCCAGTAGCCCCACCAGTCTGACCTACAGCGTCCCCGCCACGCTCGCCTCAGCGCAGCGCGTCATCATCCGCGGCAGCGTCAGCCTGCGGTGAGCCGGGTCCATACGCGGACCCATTCCGAGACGCTCCACGCCTGAGCCGGGCAGCCGCGCAGGCGGTGCGGAGCATCACCATCAATGATCTCGGGAACCTGTCCTAGGCAACCGTCCTGCATGAGCGCAGCAGTGGTGCCCATCCAACGGCGGGCCTCTGGAATAGCCCCTGGACCATGGGCAACTACAAGGGCCTCACACCATGAAGGAAACAGCCATGGCCATGCGGTGCCGTTATGATAGGCTGCCTTTCTGCTTTCGTTCTCCGGCCCGGTATAGCGACCGCGATAGGGATGATGCGGATCATGCAGCGCCCGACCCTCCCACTCGACATGCAGCGGCACCATCACCGGGCGCGGGGCCAGCGTGCGCAGCGCTCCAGGCACAATGAGCACCCGGCAGGCATCCACTATGCTCCGCTGGCTTTCTGGATCGGTGGTGGCACCCATCGTTATGGCGAACAGCTGATTTGGGCGGAGGTGGTCATCGGCCACACATTCCTCCGCCCGCAGGCCAGCGTGACCGTGGAGAGTGTCAGACAAATAACCATCCCCGCTCCGCCAGTAAAGTCGCTGGATGGAATGGCGCACCTTGTCTGCCAGCGCTCCCCAGCCCTGAGCGTCATCGAGAGTATTTCCGTATTCCAACACGGCGGCCCAGAGAGACTGGATGTAGACCGGGTAGCCCTGACACGGAGTGCCTGCGGGTTCGTTGGTGTCCATCCATGTGTAGTGCGACGGGCTCCAGAGCAGGCCGGATGAAGGATCCATCCTCACGCCGTGAGCGGTGGTTCCAGTGTGTGCTTTGATGATAGAGCAGATGATGTGACTCAAGCTGCGGGCTCCGGCCCTGCTATGTTCCACCCCGGGCATGACCGCAGCGAGATCCCGCATGGCCATCACCAGCCACAGGGGAGCATCCGAGGTCTCCCGGTTGGAGGCATCCTCACCGCGCAAAACGTTAGGGATGCTGCCTTCATGCTCCCAAGCGGCAAAGCGCCTCAGGATAGAGGCGGCCTCCCCGCTGCGGCCAGCCGCGATGAGCCCCCGTGCAAAGATTAAACTGTCCCGGCCCCAGTCCAGAAACCATGGATAGCCGGCGATGACCGACCATTCATTGTCACGCCGGGCGAGGAAGAGGTCCAGCGCCTGCAGCATAGCATCCGGAAGCAGCAGGGCATCAGCATTCTGCGTAGCTGGATCCAGCGCCGGAGCCTGGTCCGGAGGCACAGCAGCGGTGAGGTGAATGAGTGGAGTCAAGCCCGGTTCCCACGTGAAACACCCCGCGCTAAACAAGTCTGTGAAGGCAGGCAGGCCGCGTTCAGCCTCCCACGGCAGAGGGATGCAGTAGTTCCACTCCAGCTCGTGCTTAAATTCCGCGCCGGCCATGTCCAGCATGAGAGCTGCGCCAGGCCATGCTCTGAATGAGAACCCATGGGTGGTAATGTCATGGACCGCTTCCGGAAACGCATGTTCCGGGCCGCGCCACGCTTCTGTCACGGCATGAAAAGACCTGTTTTCCAGCTCCGGCCTGACGAAAAACCGGGCATCACTACCAGCCCCCCCCCCCGGCCATTTCCCATGAAAGGCGCACGGCATTCCCCTCCCCCAGCAGCAGCCGCACTTTCCAACGCAGCCCCTGCTGATGGAACCGCCACTCCACAGCACGGCCTG
>JAYVJI010000842.1:0-3891 GCA_043769435.1 Verrucomicrobiota bacterium | reverse complement strand
CAACAATCGGCCGCGCAGCAGGCTCCGCAGTTCAGTTTCCCAATACGCACTGGTCGGCCATCCTGCACCTGAAGGACGGTCATGATACTTTGACACGGGAGAGGGCGCTGCGCCATATTTGTCATACCTACTGGTTTCCGCTTTACGCTTTTGCCCGGAAGCGCGGAGTCTCCAGTCACGATGCTGAGGATGCGGTGCAAAATTTCTTTTACGGTACTGGCAACGCCAGTTTTTTTGAGAAGGCGGATCAGGGTCGGGGGAAGCTGCGTACCTTTATCCTGACAGCCTTCACGAGGATGCTCATGGACCAAAACCACCGTGCCCGCGCCTTGAAGCGGGGCGGCTCCCTGCCGCACTTCTCCCTGGACACCGCGCAGGCGGAGGGTTGGCTGGACCAAGGACCTGCGGCGGCGCGTGAGGATCCTGTGCTGTCCTTTGAGCGGCACTGGGCACTAACGATTATGCGGACTGCCATCGAAGTGCTGAGAGCAGAGGCCGCGACCAGTCCCAAAGCGGCCGCCCGGTTTTCAATTTTATGCAGGTTCCTGAATCCAGATACCGGGACCAGCTACACGCCCGGCCAGGCAGCCGAGGATCTGGGGATGTCCATCAGCAGCGTGTCCCGGGCCATCCACCGCCTCCGCCAGCATTTCCGGCTGGCGGTCCGCGAGCTGGTCGCCGGTACTCTGGAAAATCCAGATGATTCTTCAATCACCGAAGAATTGATCCAGCTTCAGGAGATTTTGCTGGCAAGGTAACAGGGCGCCGGCTGCGGAAGGAGCCCGCAAAATCATGCAGTTTATGTCATGGATGGACCAAAAACGGGGGAGTCCCGCGTTTCATTCATGGGGCTTCCGGTTCCGGGACGAGTTCCCCGGCGGCGAGGGCGCGGATGCGGAGGTGACGTATCGCGCCATCGCTGCTGTAGCTGGAAAAGCCGAGTGGCTGGCACTTGGTGATTTCGCTCATGTGCATGGATAGTTTTTTGCCGGTGACCGTGACCTTGAATTGTTCTACTCCATTGATGAGGAGGCGGATGACATCGGGTGTGACCTGGACTGTGAATTCATACCACCGGCCATTGGTAAAAGTATAGCCGCGGGAGGTCTCGTTTTCGCTGGCATTGGCAAAGCCGATGTTGCTGACGCCAACTACGGTGCCGCCCCAGCCTCCGTTCACAATGCTGACACAGGTTTTCCAGTCTCCGACGGGAAAGGTAAGTGCTGAAAAAAAGTCGGATCCACCGGTGCGCATGGCATCCCATTTGATCTCATAGCCCTTGAGGTTGAGCAGTGTTTCCGGGCCGGTGTACTTCACGGCGCTGAATGGTGAGCCGCCCTTCAGGACTAGGATGCCGGCCTTTTGAGCGGCGTCCGGCAGAGGCGGAGCGGCGGGTGCTTTTGGGTCAGGCGCTGTTTCCGGCAGTTCTTTGATGACCTCCACTTTGGATTCCGGGCCGGTGTCCTGTTTCACCCATGCAGTCCATGAATCCAAGACCGTGATGGCTGAAGGCTTGGAATCTGCGGCTGCGGCTGCCGCTGCAGGGGGCGGGGGTGCAGGTTTTTCGCCGCAGGCAGCAGCGACACCGATAAAAAGACAAATGAAAGCAGGCCGGATACTCATAGACCGCTTAGTGATGGCATCCGGCTGGATTTTCAAGGGCCTCCTGTAAAGGGAGTATTTTTGGCCGGGCTCCTCACTTTTTCCCGCGCACCCTAGCTGCCTTGATGAAGCCATCGAACAGGGGATGAGGGTGGTTGGGCTTGCTGAGGAATTCCGGATGGAACTGTGAAGCGATGTAGAATGGATGATTACTGACCTCGACCATCTTCACCAGGGTGCCATCCGGGCTCGTGCCTGAGATGCAAAGGCCGGCGGCCTCCATCCGTTCTCTGTAGGCATTATTGAACTCGTATCTGTGCCGGTGCCGCTCGTCGGTGGCGGTCCCTCCATAGAGCCGGTGCGCGAGGCTGCCGGGCATGATGCTGGTGGCCCATGTGCCGAGGCGGAGGGTGCCGCCTAGGTGCTTGAGGCCTTCCTGTTCTTCCATTAGGCAGATCACGGGATGCTCCGGATGTTCGTCAAACTCTGTGCTGTTGGCTCCAGTCAACCCGCAGACATTTCTGGCAAATTCGATGCTGGCGATCTGCATCCCGAGGCACAATCCGAGGTAGGGAATGCTGTGTTCGCGGGCATAACGGGCGGCGGCTATTTTTCCTTCGACTCCACGGTCACCGAAGCCTCCAGGGATCAAGATTCCATCCACATCCTTGAGAAGTTCTGCGGACTCCCCGTGCTCCAGATCTTCGGCATCCACCCGGACGAGCTTGACCTCACAGTCATTGGCGGCGCCCGCATGGGTCAAGGCTTCATAGACGCTCTTGTAGGCATCCTGCAGCTCGATGTATTTCCCTACGACGGCGATCCGGGTGCGATGGGTGGGGTTGACGATCCGGTCTACGAAAGCCTTCCATTGTGTCAGGTCCGGCTCGTGGGTTCTCGACCCCAGACCGAGCGCCTCCACCACGATCTCATCCAGCTTCTCGCGGTGAAGCATCAACGGGAGTTCATAAATGGTGTTTTTCACGTCCCTCGCTTCCACCACCGCTTTTACCGGCACGTTAGCAAATAGCGCGATTTTTTCCCTGACATCAGGCTCCAGCGGGTGCTCAGTACGGCAGACTATGACGTGTGGCTGAATGCCGATTTCCCGCAGCTTGGCTACGCTCTGCTGAGTGGGCTTGGTCTTCAATTCCCCGGCAGCTTTTATGTAGGGGACGAGGGTGACATGCACGAAGAGCACGTTGTCCCGTCCGGCCTCATGTGCAAACTGGCGCATGGCTTCCAGGAATGGCAGGCCCTCGATGTCTCCGGTCGTCCCGCCTATTTCTGTAATAATGACATCCGCGCTTTTTTTATCGGCCACTTCACGGATCCGGTTCTTTATTTCATCTGTGATGTGGGGGATCACCTGCACCGTCTTACCGTGGTATTTTCCCTCGCGCTCTTTTTCCAGCACATTGAGATAGACCTGGCCACTGGTCAGATTATTGAGCCGTGTGAGTTCGCCGCTGGTGAAGCGCTCGTAGTGACCGAGGTCGAGATCTGTCTCCGCACCGTCATTGAGCACGTAGACTTCTCCGTGCTGAAACGGGCTCATGGTGCCAGGGTCGATGTTGAGATACGGGTCAAATTTCTGGAGAAGAACTTTGAGCCCGCGATGTTCGAGGAGAGTGCCAAGAGAGGCCGCCGTCAGACCCTTACCCAGAGAACTAACCACGCCGCCCGTGAAGAAAATATACTTCATGGGATGCCAGAGACCAGCACCCTACAGGGCACGCAAGAGGAAAGGGGCGAGTCCGGAGATTTCTCCTGAATTGACCGGGCAAAACAGATCCAGAAGCATTTCGGCGCGATTCCGGCTCAAACAGCATTTTCATCATTTTAAGGTGAGCCGCATATTCTCCTGGACCCGCCGGACCTGGCCGTTATGCCTGCGGGACATGAGCCATTCACTCTCCCACCTGCGAGCCGGTATAGTCGGCACCGGATTCATCGCGCCAGTCCACATCGAGGCCCTCAAGCGTCTGGGGGTGCAGGTGACTGCGCTCTGCGGCAGCACCGCAGGGGCGGCGGCTGTGGCTGCGCAGTGGGGTATCCCGCATGTCTTTGGCGGCTATGACTTTCAGTCGCTGGTGCAGTGCCCTGACATTGATGTGGTCCACATTACCTCCCCTAACAAGGCCCATGTGGAGCAGTCTCTGGCCGCGCTGGCAGCGGGGAAGCACGTGATCTGTGAGAAGCCGCTCGGTATGAACACCGGAGAGACCGCGCAGGTGGTGGAGGCCGCTGGCAAAAGCGGGCGCGTCTTTGCCGTTAACTACATGTGCC
>JAYVJI010000841.1:0-3625 GCA_043769435.1 Verrucomicrobiota bacterium | reverse complement strand
AACGGAACAACGACGGCAACAAGATCAGTGCCTCCTATCTTCAGGAAACTGTTTCTCAGCTTACTATCGGTGTTAGCGGCACCACGGCGGCTGGTGTCGTCGCTGCGGTCTTGTTTCTTTTGATGGCTTGCGGCGGCGCTTTCGTGCTGCTGCGCCGGGATCGCGCTGCTCTGGTCATCATGCTGTCGGTGCTCTCTGGACTGGCACTTTATATGGCGGTGACTGCCGCCACGGGCATGTTCTTTTTCCACCGCTTCATCATTGGTATGGCCGGGCCACTGGCAATTTTCACCGGGCTTTGTTTTAGCAACCGGCTCTGGCGGCTGCCGGCGTTGGCGGCAGGGGCATTTTGGCTTTGGCAGGGTTACTTCCAGCAGCCCGACGCCTGCGGGATTTCGCCTATGCGGGAGGCTGCCCTAGCCATGAAATCAGCCCGGGACAGTGCTGCTGCCTCTGGTCAGCCACCCGGCATCATCGCTTGTTATGGGCTCGGTGCGAATATGCTCCAGTGTTACGTCCCGGAAATCATCGACCTGCGCGGCGGGGACGGCGCCGGCGCACTGCGCTTGCTGGTGGAGAATGCCCGCACAGAACGCCGGCCGCTCTGGGTTGCATGGGGATATGATGCCTACATGAGCGCCAATTATCCAGACGGGTTTACTCAGCTCAAAGACCCCGGGGTTTTCCGTTTTGTAGAGGAGTGGAAGGGGATCGAGCCCGACTTCGGATTCCAGGTCGTGCGCCTCGTCGAGCCGGGTTCCGGGGGCGCTCCCTGACCCCCTTACCCGGGGGACGCGGCAAAAATAAACACCCAATTCTCCTGGTTTTTTCCGCCTTCGTTCGTTCCGGTTCGGTCAACGATCAATGCGGATACGCTCGTTGCCTGCATTTGCTGATAGAAAAGTGGCGGGCTATCTCCGCTGCGCTCCGGTTCACTGTGCCTCGGAAGGCAGAAAAAATCCTGCGCACTATTCGTCCGTTTCGTCCGTTTATTTCTGGCCGAGTCCCCTATTTCCATCAGTTGCGAAATTCCACAGCGTCATTATCATCACCATGATTTCCGGACATTGAACCCCGGGATGTCCCGTGCTGTCCCACTCCGCTAGCTTCATCTACATGTCACCAGAATCTGATAGTTCCCTCCGCTCCGGCTTCTCAACGAGAAGGCGCTGGCTTGCTGGTTTAGCGGCTGGTGGTGCCGGTGTCGCGGCTGGCCATCTTTTCTCGGCCGAGGCTGCTACCGCTGCCCGCAGCCCATGGAATGTCATTAGTATAGGGGATCGCGAGTACGTCTCCAGCGACGACGTGAAAAAGTATTACACCTTTGATCGCACCGTGCGTGAGGGCCGGGCCATCATCTTCGAGAGCAGGGCCGTGCGGATGTCGTGGCATGTCGCCACCGATGACATATTCATCAACAAGATCAAGTTTTGCCTCTGCTATCCCACGGTCGAGCAAAGCGGCAAGGTCTATGTCTCGCGAATGGATCTCGCCAAGCTCCTCAACCCGATCCTCCGGCCTTCCCACATCAACGCCAGCTCCACCTTCAACACCATCGTCATCGATCCTGGACACGGGGGCGGGGACAGCGGCGCGACCGGGCCATACGGAGAGGAGAAACACTATGCGCTGGACACGGCATTCAGGCTCAAGAAAATGGTAGAGGCGGCAGGATTCAAGACAGTCCTCACAAGGTCGTCGGATGTTTTCATCGACCGGCCTGAGCGTGTGCGCATCGCCAACTCCATACCCGGATGCGTCTTTGTCAGCATTCACTATAATTCCTTCAACCGGTCCTCCATCGGCCTCGAGACCTTTGCACTGGCCCCTCAGGGCACCGCCACGACCGACAAGGATTTGCAGATGTCTGACTTGAAAAGCCGAAATGGAAATCTCAGGGACTCTGAAAACATCGCCCTCGCCACGGCCGTCCACGCCATGGCCATCTATACCATGGGCAGCGTTGATCGCGGCGTGAAACGCGCCCGCTATGACGTGCTGGCAGGTATCCAGCGGCCCGCGATTCTCGTGGAGGGAGGATTTGTCAGCAACCCCACGGAAGGTGCCAGAATCCACCGCCCCGAGTTCCGGGAAGCGCTGGCCAAAGCCATCACCGCAGGCGTCAGAAACTTCCACACCGCCATAGACCGCTCCAGCGTTCCCCGGCGCCCCCGACGGTAGAGGAGAAACGGGCCGACGGCAGGGAGAACATAAAGGAATCGAGGGGAAATTTCGCCGCTAAAATTCACTTGCGCCCGGAAATGGGTGCATTATTAGGACACCCCAAACAATTTTAAATCACCTTACATTATTAGATATGGCCAAGACCTGCTGGATTGAACGCGAGAAACGGAAACGCAAAACCGTGGCGAAGTATGCTGCCTTGCGCGCAGACCTGAAAAAAGCGAATGACTACGTCGGTCTGAGTATGCTCCCGCGTGATTCCAGCCCTACTCGCCTCACTAACCGTTGTGAACTAACGGGGCGCCGCCGCGGATTCATCCGGCGTTTTCGTTTGAGCCGTATCTCCTTCCGGGAGCTGGCCAGCGCAGGAATGATCCCCGGAGTGACTAAATCGAGCTGGTAATATCAGCCGGTTAAGAACAATTTGACGCCACGGGCTGGATTACGTATGTATTCCAGCCCGTCCTGCGTCCCGCAGGCCGACCCTGCCAGCCCATGCCCACCTACGAATACATAGCAGCTGCCCCCGCTCATTCCTGTCGCGTTTGCGTCAAAGGGTTCGAACTGATGCGCCCGCTCGACCGGCCGCCGCTCGAGTTCTGCCTGATCTGCCGGAAGCCTGTCAGGAAAGTTATTTCTCGGGTCAGCACCCCCCGCCTGACCAAGCCACTGAGCGTGAGCGATGCGAAGAGTGCCGGCTTTACCATCATGAAGCGCCGGGATAAGGGAGTGTACGAGAAGCTTTGATACTTCACCCGCCACCACGTAGCCTGACATTCCATCCGTCCCATGGCACCCCCTCTGCTACTTGCTGATCTACTCAGCAACTGCACCCTAGGCAGCGGCCCACAGACCAGATGAATTCCCTTTTTCCTAACCTGTCTCTCCTCGCCGTCACTGATGCTGCTGGGCAAGCGCCGCACCTCAGTCCGCCCTCCACCGGTGAGGTAAGCATCCAGTTCATCGCTATATTTCTGCTTGTACTGATCAAAGGTATATTTGTCGCAGCTGAGTTTTCTCTGGTGAAGGTCCGGGCCAGCCAGATCGACGAACTCATCGAAGAGGGCCGGAGCGCCCGCCTAGCGGTCAAGGTCAAGCACATGCTAGAGCGGCTGGATGAATACGTGGGGGCCACACAGTTCGGCATCACGCTGACCAGCATCGCCGTGAGTATGCTGGGGGAAAAGTTTCTTGTGGCGTGGCTTGCACCCCGCCTAGAGTGGATCAATCTGCCCTTGGCCTGGATCCACATCGCCGCCTTCTTCATAGTGCTCTCCGCGCTCACATTTGTGGATGTTGTGTTTGGGGAATTGATGCCGAAATCGGTAGCCATCCGGCGACCGCTCGGGACTTCACTGCGCTTGAGCCGCCCGCTGGCAGGGTTTGAATTCTGCTTCCGCATCGCGATACGTCTGTTGAATGGCAGCGCGCGTTTCATCAT
>JAYVJI010000840.1:0-16898 GCA_043769435.1 Verrucomicrobiota bacterium | reverse complement strand
TGCGGAGCGCGGCAGCTGACTGGTCTGTATTCCCGCTTGGCACCGTTTTCAAAATAGAGGGCATGCCCTACGTTTACACTGTCGATGACTATGGCAGCGCGCTTGTCGGCACCAAGACCATAGACCTTTATAAGCCCAACATGGCGGGAATCAAGGACTGGGGCACGAGGAATGTGAAGATCAAAGTTTTGAAGTGGGGATCCTACGCGAAGAGCCTGAACATTCTCAAGCCCCGCACTGGTTACGCCCACGTGAGAGCCATGATCAACGGGATCAACCGCAAGGAAGGTTGATGCCGATCGCCAGTTGCGTCCCACTGCGGCGCACGCACGCTTGTCTTTCAAATCCAGCCCGGCCCCCGGGCTGGATTTTTGCGTTTGTCGCATACCGGAGGAACACAGGCATCTGGCCTGTGCTGGCCTGCGGGCATCTTGCCCGCAGTCACTCGCGGGGGGCCTCTGCTCCCAGAATGAACGCCCTCTCAACCCTGCGGCCAAATTCCCCAGATTCCCCGGCAACAGTTGCAGCAAAATACTACCGAGCTGGATTTTTGCGTTTGTCGCAGGCCGGTCTCCCTCGGACACTACAGCCATGACTAAAAAAGAGAGGGCGGCATGGCTGCTGGCTGAACTGGACCGGCGCTACCCAGACACGCCGATTCCGCTGGATCATACTGATCCGTTCACCCTGCTCATCGCCGTGCTGCTTTCTGCGCAGTGTACGGATATCCGCGTAAATCAGGTCACTCCAAGCCTGTTTGCGCGAGCATCCACTCCGGAAGCCATGGTCCGCCTAGAGATTGCTGAAATCCAGCAAATCATCCGTCCCTGTGGTCTTTCCCCTCAGAAGGCCAAGGCCATTTCCGGCCTGAGCAGGATCCTCATTGAGGAACATGGCGGAGCGGTTCCGCAAAATATTGAGGCCCTGGAGCGGCTCCCAGGAGTCGGGCACAAGACTGCCTCTGTGGTCATGGCGCAGGCGTTCGGCGTGCCGGCATTTCCCGTGGATACCCACATCCACCGGCTGGCGTGCCGCTGGCAGCTGAGTTCCGGGCGGAATGTCGTCCAAACCGAGGCGGATTTGAAGGCGCTTTTCCCCCGAAAATCATGGAATCGGCTCCACCTGCAGATCATCTTCTATGGTCGCGAGCACTGCAAGGCCCGGGGATGCGACGGCTTTACCTGTCCCATTTGTTCCACACTCTTTCCGAAAGGCCCCCCGATAAGGCCTGTGAGTAAAGGAAAGCAGGGGAATCTGATCAGCCATTCCCCTTGATCCCGTCCGGACTATCCTGCAATTCCCAACCTCCATAGATCTTATCATGCCACACACCAAGCTTTTCATCCCTGGTCCCGTCGAAGTCAGCCCCAAAACATTCGCTGCCATGACGCAGCCCATGATCGGGCATCGCAGCAAGGATTTTCAAAACCTGTATGCCCGTATAATGCCGATGCTGCAGGAAGTTTTTTACACCACCCAGCCAGTCTTCATCTCGACCTCCTCCGCGTGGGGAGTCATGGAAGGCAGTATCCGGAATCTGGTAGCAAAAAAAGTCCTCAACTGCTGTTGCGGGGCCTTTTCTGATAAATGGTATGACGTCTCGCTGGCATGTGGCAAGCAGGCCGAGGCACTGAAAGTAGACTGGGGTCAGCCCATCACGCCGGAGGCAGTGGACGCAGCGCTGGCCAGAGGCGGATTTGACGCTATTACCCTAGTCCACAGCGAGACTTCCACAGGTGTGCTCAACCCGCTGGCGGACATTGCTGCTGTTGTGAAAAAGTACCCGGAAGTCATGCTCATTACCGATACTGTCAGCAGCTTCAGCACGGTGCCTGTGCCATTTGATGCCCTCGGGCTCGACGTCATGCTGCTGGGCGTGCAGAAAGCCCTGGCCATGCCGCCGGGCATGGCGGTTTTCGCGGTCAGCCCTCGGGCGCTGGAGCGCGCTGCCACCATCAAGGACCGCGGCTACTACTTTGATTTCGTGGAATTCAAAAAAAATGCTGATAACCACATGACTCCGAGTACTCCGGTCATTCCCCTGATCAATGCCTTGGAGAGCAAGCTCGGCGACATCCTTGCGGAAGGCATGGAGGCCCGCTACGCCCGTCACGCCCGCCTCAATGCTCTGGTCCATGCCTGGGTGGACCGTCAGGGGTTCGGCTATCTGCCACCGGCCGGCTATCGTTCCAAGGCCCTTACCTGCGTCCAGAACAGCAGAAATATCGATGTCGCCGCCATGGTTTCAGCCCTGAAAACAAATCACAACTTTGCTATCGATGGAGGGTATGGAAAACTGAAAGGAAATACCTTCCGAATTTCCAATATGGGAGACGAAACCGAGGCCACCATGGCAGAACTCATCGCCGCCCTCGACGACGTACTTGCTAGCTTGGGCTGACCGACCTTCAATGGGTGATAGGCAGGACGACCTGTTTAATTCTGGCCGAGCGATGGCCGCGTGCGGACTGCCTGCGACGTCGGGCAGCAGCCGTGGTTTCAAGCATGGTCACCGAAATATGAAAGTAAAGATCGGAAGATGGCTAACCGCAAGCATGGTTCACCTAGCCGGGACTCACAATGGATTTCTGTGTTCCGGTGCGGGTTCCTGCGCTTCTGTGGAAGTGTTGCTTTTCAGCAAGCCCGCAGCTGCTATGGCTTTCCGGGTAGTCCTAGTGACATAGACCGTAACAAGTATTGTGGCCAGCAGTCCGGCTGCGTAGATGATCCACTCGGCTATGGTTTTGCTGTCCCCTTTGATCCCCGCCCCGGCGAGAGAACCGATATAGACGAGCAGCAAAGTAGCGGGGAGCATCGCCAGCCATGAGGCGAGGATATAGTGCCGGAAGCTGATGCACGTGAGGCCAAAAGCATAGTTCAGGACAGTATAGGGAAACAGGGGAGACAGGCGGACAAGCATCACGAGTTTCCAGCCATCCTTCACCATAGCTAGATCCAGCGCCTTGAGGGAAACGCTCCTCGCCATCCGCTTTTGAACGGCTTCCCGGGCGAGGAATCGACCGGTTAAAAAAGCGGCGCTGGCTCCTGCGGTAGAGGCCAGCGAAACAATACCAGTCCCATAAACCACTCCATACAGGGCTCCTGCTACCAGCGTGAGCACGGAGGGCGGTATCATAAAAATGGCTGCGATGATGTAGAGCAAAACGAAAGCCACCGGCCCCCAGTAGCCTAGGTTTCCCAATGCATGAATGGCTGAACCGAACCATTCCCGGGCATGGCCAAAGGCAATGATAGCAATGGTTAGCGCAAGCAGGGCCGCAGCCCCTGCGGCTCTAGCCCGGGAAGGGATTACTGGGAAGCTGGTCATGAGCCTTGGCTACATCACATTTCGTTGCAACTTTTTCAGGGCTGCGTGGGGACGACATCGCATCGCATCGCTTTGCTTGCAAGGCTGCGGCATCGTCATATAACCTGCGATATGTCCCGATTGCTTGTACTGCTTTTTCCGGTTCTCGTCCTTTCCTGCGCCAGTCATCCCAGGGGCTGGGAGTCCGCCGTGCATGACCAGACCAAAGGGTCTGTCGAAGGGGCCTATGCAGGCAGGTGGATGAGCGCTGCGAATGGTCATACCGGTGCGCTTCAGTGTGTCGTCACCCGTCGTGGCGCTGACCGCTACCACTTCCGTTACCGGGCGGAATGGGCCCGGGTTTTCAGTGCGGGATTTACCATTGATTGCGCATTGGCTCAGGGAGGCCGCATCGTGGGATCGAAGGATCTGGGACCTCTTTTTGGCGGGGTTTTTCATCATGAAGGCGCCTTCAATAAGGGAAAATTTGCCGCATGCTATTCGGCAAAGTATGATCGCGGAACCATGGAAATGGAACGGGTAAGCATAAGGTAAAGTCGGCGCAGGCTGCCGCCTATTCCCTGCTGCCGGGCGTTATTTCCATGGTGAGCCGCTCAGTTTTGCGCATGACCTCGATCGTCGCCTGAACGCCGACTTTCAAGGCTCCCATGACGAAGGTGTAATCATAGATATTTTTGATGTCCTTTCCTGCGAGTTTGACGATGATGTCTCCGGGAAGGAGGCCTGCTTTAGCGGCGGGCCCTATGGGAGCCACGCCGCTGAGTTTGACGCCTTCGATCCCCTCCTGCGCATAGTCCGGCACGGTGCCGAGGTAGACTCTCATGCCGCCGCGGGCAGTCTCATCCGGCTTCTTCATTTCGCGGTAAGCGGGTTCCTCATCCGTGGTGGCTAGGCTGCGGGCGACCAGCATCATGAAGGTGCTGACCTGGGCTGCCCCTTCGTAGTTAAGTTTGTCCGCGGTGTCCGAGGGCTTGTGATAGTCTTCATGCTGACCGGTGAAAGCATTGAATATGGGCACACGGCGCAGGTAGAAAACAGCGGCATCCGTCGGCAGGTAGCAGTCCTGCTGGAGTATCAGATTCAGGCCGGTGACGGCGTTGCGCTTTTCGATCTCCGCTGTCCACCAATCGCTGCTGCCCAGTCCTTGGAGAATGAGGCTTTTCTTCATCCGGCCTATCATGTCCATGTTGAGATTGGCAGCGAGTTTCGCCGTCAGGGAAGCGCTCTCGTCCCCGGTGGCGGAAGCAGCGTCGTGGCACAATGCGCTGCTGCCGAGGAGTCCGCTTTCCTCTCCGCTCCAGCCTGCGAAGAGGACGTCGCGCTTTAATTGCAGTTTTCCGGAGCGGACCGCAGCTGCTAGGGACTGGGCTATTTCAAGCATGCCCGCGACACCGGAGGCGTTGTCGTCGGCACCGTGATGGATGGCTGGTTTGTCAGAGGTGGAGAGGCTGTCGCGTCCGCTGGCGGCCATGCCGAGGTGGTCCAGATGGGCTGTGATGATGATGGCTGGCTCAGTGGAATTGCCAGGAGCCCTCAATCGCCCTAACACATTGTGCCCGGTTTTTTTTTCCTGCACGATGTCGATACTTCCTGCGATATTGACACCCGGCAGGCTAAACCCCGGAACGGGAGCGCCCTTGTCCAGCTCCGCCTGGAGTGCTGCCAGATCCTTACCGAGAAGCTTTGCGGCGAGGGCATCGGTGATGGAAATGGCCGGCAGTCCGCTGGTGGCCATGCTGGCATCATAGTTCATTGGCACCAGTTGTTCGCGGACTTTAGACGTCGGGCCGCTCACAATGATCAGCCCGCGTGCGCCTTTTTGCCGGGCGGTGAGCACCTTGTTCCGCAGGGTGCTGTGGCGGCCAAATCTGACCCGCTCTTCCTGACTCAGTCCCTCCGGCACATAGCGCAGGCACATGACCCACTTGTCCTTCACATCCAGATGAAAGTAGCTGCTGTAGCCTTCCAGTTTCTTGCCATTCTCGCCCTGAGCCTCTTCCATTTCGATCCCGTATCCAGCAAACACGACACCGCTTTCAGGAACTGCACCGGTTGTGGAAAAACTAAGCGGCAGCCAGTCCCGGGAAACCACGGCTGCGCTGTCCGGCATCGTTAGGGTAAGTTTGTTAGCAGAGCCCAGTTCGACTCCGGCGGTGAAGGTGAAAGGGTGCTGCCAGCCCATGGTGCCGGCAGCCTGCAGGCCGGCTGCGGACAAATGCCGCATTATATAGTCCACGGCGAGGGCCTCACCTGCGGAACCGGTGGCCCGGCCCATGAGTGCATCCGAGGCGAGATACTCCACGTGCCGACGGAGATCGCCCGCTGTGATAGCATCCGAAAACTCGGATGGTTGTGGCCCGGCTGCAGCATGTGCCAGCGTCTGGGCTGCGGGCTCAGCACTGAGTCCCAGGGCGGTCAGGGCAGCGCCGTGATCCCACTGTCCAATAAAAATCTGAGATGCTTTTTCCGGAGTGCGGTTGCTCGTCCACGCCATGCGTTGACCGGAGGGGTCGAAGACCGGGAGACCGTCAAACCCGGGGCTGTCAGTTACGCGGACAGGATCGTGCTTTCCATCTGCATCCACAATGTAGAGTTCAAAGTTATCAAAGCCATGCTTGTTAGTAGTGAAGATGAGATACTGTCCGGATGGATGGAAATAAGGAGCCCATGACATGGCTCCCATGCGGGTGAGCGCCTGCTGGCCTGAACCGTCGGCATTCATGCTCCAGATCTCGGCAGTGGTTTCCTCTTCATTGAATCTCCTCCAGCAGATGCGTAGGCCATCAGCGCTGTAGAAGGGACCTCCGTCATAACCCCGGACGTTGGTCAGCCGCTTTACCTCTGAGCCATCGGCGCGCATGGTGTAGATGTCCATCATCCAGGACGGCTGGAGCTGTTGTTTAGCCTTGTCTGCATCAGTGGATGCTTCCGCATCAGCGTGGCGATTGCTGGCAAAGGCCACCCATTGCCCATCTGGACTGAAGCTGCCTTCCGCATCGTAGCCGGCAGTTCGCGTCAGGTTAGTAAATCCGCTCTGCGCATCAAGGCGGCCGGAGTAAATTTCATAGCCGGGATCATAGTCCCACTGGTAGCGCTTTTGCTTTCCCTCAGCCCGGTCCTTCAGCTCCGCCTCCTGCTTTGCCAAAGCAGCGGGATCCGCATGAGTTGATGCAAACATGAACTGCTTCCCATCAGGATGCAGCCAGGCACAGGTCGTCTTGCCGGTGCCGGGCGAGAGACGGCGGATGTCACCGCTTTCGAAGTCCAGATGGTAAATCTGGTAAAAGGGGTTTGTTGGTTCGCGTTCGCTTTGAAAAATCATGGACTTCCCATCGCCGCTGAAATAGCCTTCACCGCTGCGCTTGCCACTGAAGGTCAGCTGGCGGGCATCGTGCACGAAGGCGGTCTCTGCTGGAGAAGCCGCGGCCGCTGCGAAGAAAAATAGGAGGATACGGTGGAGCATGATAAGAAAAATGAATGAGGCAGACCTTTGCCTTGCTCAGGCAGGGCCATCGGATGTTGTGACACCTTGGAGCATTTTCAATCCGGAACCTCGCCGGCAGCTGCGGGTTCGATCGCGTTCCGTCACACGCACAAAGTTCCCAGCGAGATGATTTTTCAATTTACTCCGGGGTGCTACCGTTACATCTACAATCATTGCGAGCATATCCTCGACATGCCCATTCATGCCTCAAACTTATACCGATCTCTTTCCACCTGGCCGCGGAATGGTGGCGCGGATATGAGCGGCAGGGAACCGGGAGGCAGCCGGGCTCATTTCATTCGTGATACATTACCTTTCAAAAAACACCTATGTTTGACTTCCTAGCAGATTCACCACATGACCGCGTCACGCTCTGCGGCCCCAATCGTTCGCGCCGTGAATTTCTCTCCGTGGGGGCGCTCACCGCGCTGGGCCTGTCGCTTCCCCAATATCTGCGTGCGGCGGAAAGCGGCATGGTGAAGCCGGGGCATGAGAAACGGTCGTGCATCATGATCTTCAATCTCGGAGGACCCAGTCACATCGATCTCTGGGACATGAAACCGGATGCGCCGTCGGAAATCCGCGGTCCATTCAAACCGATCCGCACGACCTCGGATGCTTTCGAGATCTCCGAACTGCTCCCGCTCCACGCCAAGCTCGCGAACAAATTTTCTCTTGTCCGCTCCTGTCATCATGATGGGGCGGCCGTCCATGATGCCGGGTGGCAGATGATGCAAACGGGTCGCCGTTTTACTGGTGGTATCTTTACGCCACATGTCGGGTCCGTGGCGTCCTATCTGCTAGGCAGGCGCACGGATCTGCCTCCTTTTGTCGTTCTTCCCCAGCTCATGGGCCGTGGCGGTGGCAATCTCCCAAATGGGCAGGCTGGTGGATTTCTCGGCAAGGCCCATGACCCGTTTGCCCTCATGGCAGATCCATCGCAAAAAGATTTTCAAGTGCCTGATCTACTACCTCCGGATCAGATCGGAGCCTCGCGGTTGGACCGACGCCGCAAAATGCGCGACGTTGTCGAGAGCGCCTTTAAGGACTTTGAAGCGAGCGAAGACGCACGTCTCATGGATGAAAATTTCCACGCCGCATTCCGCATGATGACCAGCGAACAGGCCCGGGCTGCTTTCGATCTCACTAAAGAGCCAGTGGCCGTGCGCGAGCGTTACGGCATGAACCGATTCGGCCAATGTTGTCTGCTGGCCCGGCGGCTGATCGAGAACGGCGTGCGCTTTGTGACGATCAACACTTTCCTAACGGTTTTTGACGAAATCACATGGGACATCCACGGGTCGAAGCCCTTCACGTCGATCGAAGGCATGAAGGACATTGTTTGCCCCATGTATGATCAAGCCTACAGCGCACTCATTGAGGATCTGGACCAACGGGGACTGCTGGGAGATACGATGGTGGCCAATCTATCGGAATTCGGACGCACCCCGAAAGTAAATCCCGCCGGTGGCCGTGACCACTGGCCGCAGTGTTTCACCTGTTATTTCGCAGGCGGCGGCGTGAAAGGCGGTCGCGTGGTGGGAGCCAGCGATACTATTGGCGGCTTCCCGGCGGAACGCCCAGTCGGCCCCGGCGATCTAGTGGCGACGATCTTCGAGAGCCTCGGACTGGATCATCACGCGCATCTGCCTGGCCCCGGAGGACGCCCGTTTACCCTAACGGATCTTGGAACTGAGCCTATCCGCGAATTGTTTGTATGAATTCAAGAATCACTCCTCTGCTCTATTCACTGTTTCTCCTGCTGGCAGTGACCTCCGCACGAGCCGAGACGCTTCCGTCCTTCCGGAATGATGTCCTACCCGTCTTGTCAAAAGCTGGGTGCAATACTGGCGGCTGTCATGGCGCTCTTGCCGGAAAAGGAGGATTCCGCTTATCCCTTTTTGGTTATGATCCTGAAGCTGACTATCTCACGATCACTAGGGAATCCCGGGGGCGCCGCGTGGAAATGGCTAACCCTGGGGCAAGCCTGATTCTCACCAAACCCACGACCGCTCTACCTCACAAGGGTGGTCGAAGATTCGGGGTCGATTCCGCCGACTATCAAATCGTCGCCGCATGGATCACTGCGGGCTGTCCGCCCCCCAAGGTCAACGATCCCACCGTCTCATCCCTAGCAATTTCCCCTCCGGAGAGCGTCCTTAAAACTGGAGAAACCAAGGCGCTCACCCTAACCGCAACATTCAGCGACGGCACCAGCCGCGATGTGACCCCATGGACAAAATTCACCTCAGCTGACGAAACTGTGGCCACTGTTAACAGCAATGGAATCGTCACCGTCCTTGGCTCAGGCGAAGGCGCGATCACCGCATGGTATGCCTCCCAAATCGTCATCGCGCGAATCGTCGTACCGTGGGACCAGCAGATTCCGCCTGCGGTCTATGCGGATGCTCCACGCTCCGGCTTCATTGATGATCTCATCATCGAGCAATTACAGAAACTGAATCTAAAACCATCGCCCGCCGCCGGCGACGCTACCATGGTGCGCCGAGCGTATCTCGATACGATCGGACGCCTGCCCACTCCAGAGGAGACGCAGGCATTCGTCGCCGAGTCAGCCCCGGGGAAATACGAACGCCTCGCTGACCTGCTCATGGCGCGCCCAGAGTTCATTGACTTTTGGACTTACAAATGGTCAGATATGCTTCTTGTTAGCGGGGCTAAGCTTCGCCCGGTAGCGGTGGCCGCCTATTATAAATGGATTCGTGATCGCGTGGCCTCGAATCTGCCGTGGGATGAATTTGCCCGTCAGCTCATCACCTCCCGCGGCTCGTCAGTGGAAAATGGCGCGACGAATTTCTTTGCGGTGCATCAAGACCCTGAGACCATGGCGGAAAATGTGAGTCAAGCTTTCCTGTCACTTTCGATCAACTGCGCTAAATGCCACAATCATCCCCTCGAAAAGTGGACTAACGACCAGTATTATGCCTTTGCCAATCTCTTTGCCCGCGTCCGTGCCAAAGGCTGGGGCGGCGATGCCCGTAGCGGCGACGGCCTCCGCACGCTTTACGTCGCAGAGCATGGCGACCTCATCCAGCCGCGCACTGGCAAGCCCCGTGCACCGGCCCCGTTGGATGCCCCGCCCATTGCCCTCGATGATCCAGGTGATCGGCGGGAGGCTCTCGCCACGTGGCTCACCGCACCGGAAAACCCCTATTTTGCGCGAGCTATAGCCAATCGCGTTTGGGCCAATTTCATGGGAACTGGCCTCGTGGAATCTGTGGATGACCTTCGAGTTTCCAATCCTGCCAGCAATGAAAAACTGCTCGCCGCCATTTCTGCATTAACAGTAAAAAATGGTTATAACCTCAAGCCGTTGATGCGTGAAATCCTCCTCTCGCAGGCTTACCGGCGATCCAGCGAATCCTTGCCTGAGAACAAGGATGACCGTCGCTACTACTCTCGTTTCCAGCCCCGTCGTCTCATGGCCGAAGTGCTGAGCGATGCCATCGCCGATGTCACTGGCGTGCGTGATGGCTATACCGAAATCTCTCAAAACGATGGTTCCGTGGAAAAAACAGTAGCCTATAAAAAGGATACGCGCGCACTGCAATTGCATGACTCCGCCGTAAAATCCTATTTTCTAAAAACCTTCGGAAGAAACGCACGCGACATCACCTGCGAATGTGAGCGCTCCAATCAACCAAGCCTTGTGCAGGTGCTGCACCTTTCGAATGGCTCGACCGTGAATGAAAAACTAGCCGCAAAAAATAGCCGCATCACCAAAGCCATTGCCACGGGATTGAGCGACAAGGAAATCATCGAAGAAGCATGGCTGCTCACTCTCAGCCGAATGCCGACAGCGGACGAAATCAAGTCCATCGAAGCCATGATCACCGCAGCCGCTACCCCCGAGGAGAAACGCCTCGCGGTTGAGGACATGTATTGGTCGCTTCTCACCAGCCGCGAATTTCTGTTTCAACACTAACGTTTTATGCGTTTCACCTTTTTACTAGCAATTGCGACTTTGCCTCTGGGGGCAGCGGAATTTTCATACGAGCGGGAGATCGCACCCATTCTGCGCAGTTACTGCGCGGGCTGTCACAACGACAAGGATATGGAGGGAAAACTATCCGTTGAGACCTATGCCCAACTTCGCCGTGGCGGAGAGGACCATGGTGATCCTATCAAACCCGGAGATGCTGCTAACTCGTTTCTTATCCGATCCATCGCCGGGCACGAGAAGCCAAAAATGCCACCCAAAGACGAACCTCAGGTCCCAGCAACCGATCTTGAGACTCTGGAGAAATGGATCGCATCCGGTGCCCCGGGACCCGTCAAGGACGGATCCATCCTTCACACTCTAACGATACCTTCCCTCACGCCCGCCTCGACGGCAGCACCCATCACAGCGGGAGGCTTTTCCCCGGATGGCTCACGCCTGGCGCTTGGGAAAAATGAAACAATCGAAATTCGGGATGCCACGACACAGGCAGTTAACCTGACGATATCCGGTCTGCCGGGAAAGGTGAACGCACTCCATTTTTCATCGGATGGGCAACGCCTGATCGCCGCCACGGGAATCAACGGCCTAACGGGTGTGGCGAGACTTTATGACAGCAATACTGGGGCGCTAATCCGGGAGTTTTCCGGGCACACGGATGTGCTCTACGATGCGGAAATCTCACCTGACGGTAAATCACTCGCCACCGCCGGCTACGACCGTGTCATCCGGCTCTGGAACCTAATCGATGGTGCCTTGCTCCGCAGCATTGATATCCACAAAGGAGCGATCTTCGATCTCGCGTGGCACCCCAGCAGCGCGGTCTTGGCTTCGGCTAGTGCGGATGAAACCGTGAAGCTCTGGCGCGTTTCAGACGGCGTGCGACTCGATACTTTGAACCAAGCGCAGGGAGAAATATCATCCGTGGTTTTTTCTCACGATGGGAGCCGCATTTACGCCGCAGGCAGAGACCGGCGAATCCATGCATGGCTCTTCGTTTCGAAAGACGTCCCGGAAACTAACCCCGTCGAGCACTCGCGCTTCGCCCACGAGGCTCCGATCACAAGCATGGCGCTGAGCACCGATGCTCGACACATCCTGACAAGTTCTGATGACCGATCGGTGAAACTCTGGACACTTCCAGATCTGACGCTCGTTCACAGTTTTCCTGCCCAAACGGATATAGTGTCCGTATTGCTAGGCATACCCCGCACTAGTCGATTTTTTGGAGCCCGGATGGATGGTAGCACCACTTCGTTTGACCTGCCTCCTAACATACCGGCACCTGCGACCGGGACCATCGCCACGACTCCACATCCACCAAGAACTGCGACTCCCAAGGAGTTTCCCGAAATCGAGCCGAATCAAGATTTTGGTGCTGCCACCTTAGTGACCACTCCTGCAATTATCAAAGGAGCGATCGAAAGCGATAAGGACGTCGATCTATTCCGCTTTGCAGCAACGGCGGGCGAGGCACTGACTTTGGAAGTCAACGCTGCCCGGACAGGATCATTGCTCGACTCACGACTGGAGATTCTCACAGAAGCGGGCTCTCCGGTGGAACAAGTTGTGTTGCAAGCTACCCGGGATTCATGGTTCACTTTTCGCGGCAAGGATTCGACCACCTCCGACGATTTCCGCCTGCATAACTGGGCTGAAATGGAACTCAATGAATACCTCTACGCGAATGGTGAAGTGGTGAAATTGTGGCTCTATCCACGGGGACCCGACAGCGGTTTCAAAGTCTACCCCGGCAGCGGATCGAGGCAGACTCGATTCGGCACGCCAGCTTTAGTCCATGCTCTCGGCGCCCCTGCGTTTGTCGTCACTCCCCTGCCGCCTAAGAGCGATCCGGCTCCTAACGGTCTTCCTGTTTTTCGACTGAACTATGAAAATGACGACGACTCCACCCGCCGCAGCGGAGCGGATTCGCTGCTACTCTTCACCGCGCCTCAGGATGGCAACTATTTAGTGCGCCTAACGGATGTCCGGCGTATGGGTGGCCTCAAAGACTTCGGCTACACGCTGCATATCCGCCCGCAGAATCCACGCTTCACCGCAACGAGTGATACCAGCCTAAAAGTAAGTCCCGGCAGCGGTCGGGAACTGCCGTTTAGCATTGATCGCTTCGAAGGATTTGACGGGCCTGTCCGGATCGAACTATCGAATCTTCCGAAAGGCTTCACTAGCAACTCACCGCTGGAAATCGAGGCCGGGCAGATTTCTGCCATCGGTGCAATCTACGCCAGCAAAGACGCTGCGGCCCCGATGGCTAGTGAGGTGGCTGGTATCAAAATAACGGCCACGGCGATGATCGGTGGACAGGAAATCAAACTGGAATTGCCCGGCCTCAAATCATTGGAACTAACATCATCGCCGAAAGTAACGATCGAAATCATACCGGGAGACGACCGTTCATTTGTCAGGGAGACTCCGGGTCAGCCTACGGAGTTTGTCATCCACCCCGGTCAGACCATCTCGGCCAAGGTCCGCGCCGTGCGGCACGATTTCAAAGAGCGCATCGAACTCGGAGGCGATGACTCGGGCCGCAATCTGCCCCACGGAGTCTATGTTGACAACATCGGCCTCAACGGCCTGCTCATCGTCGAGGATCGAACGGAACGCGAATTCTTCCTAACAGCTTCAAAAGTCACGCAACGAGGCACCCGCCTGTTTCACTTGCGAACCACTGCGGATGGCACCCAAACCTCCACCCCGGTTCTGCTCCGGGTAGAGTAGCTCTACGTCCTTCTCTCCACAAATTTCATGAATCCTCGCCCACCACTCCCTCCCTTCACGGAAGAATCCGCCATTAAAAAAGTTCAAGCGGCAGAGGATGCATGGAACAGCCGCGATCCTGAGCGCGTTTCTATGGCCTACACCGAGGACACTGAATGGAGAAACCGCGAGACCTTTCTCCATGGGCGTGCGGCAGTCGTTGAGTTCCTCAAAAACAAGTGGGCGCGCGAGCAGGACTATCGTTTGAAGAAGACGCTGTGGGCATTCACCGGTAATCGCATTGCGGTGCGATTTGAATATGAATGGCACGACGCCACTGGCCAGTGGTGGCGCAGCCATGGCAATGAAAACTGGGAGTTTGACGAGCACGGCTACATGGCGCGCCGTTTTGCTAGCATCAACGATCAGCTGATCACCGAAGCCGGCCGCAAGTTCCGCTGGCAGCGGTGAGTTGCAGTCGAAAGCAGCCTATTAATGGTCACGATAGGGTGGGGCTGCCGGGGAAGGTCGGCATCTGGAGGTTTGATCTGATGTTGTCGCAGGATAAAGTTCCATGGGAAATGATTTTCCATTTTACTCCAAGGTGCTACGGTTACATCCACATTCACTGCGAACTCACACTCATCATGCCTGCCATTTCTTCAGACTCATTCCGCGCTCATTCCACTTGGTTACATAGTGGAGGCGTGGACGGGGCTCACCTGAGTGTCGATGGCGCGGATATGAGAGGCATGGACTTGACCGGGAAGAATCTGGTGCAGGCTAGGCTGCCGGGGATCAATTTGTCAGGGGCCAGGCTGGTGGGGACGGATTTCAGGGCGGCGGAAGTTCCAAATGCCAGCTTTGTCGGCGCGCACATGGTGGGCGCTGACTTCTCAGGAGCGCATCTCGATCAAGCAAGTTTTGACGGCTGTAGAATGGAAGGGGTCCGTTTTATCGGGGCCTCATTGGTCAAGGTAAGCATGGTAGGTTCTGACTGCAGCGGGGCTCAGTTTGATGGGGCGGATGTCTCCGGCGCGGATTTTACCAATGCTGATTTATCCGGGGTGGATTTCAGAGGGGCGCAGCAGACGGGAGCCATATTTACTGGTGCCGATCTAACCGATGCTCAGGGTATTGAGCCACAAAAGGCTTTGCCGCAAAAGGCTGCTGCTGCACCCGCTGCTGCACCGGCGGCGGCTGCTGCTGCACCGGCTGCGGAAGTGGCTGTTAAAGCTGCGGCACCAGAGGCAGCAAAGCAAACCGAACTTTTTGTTCCAGCTGGGGACGAGTTGGGAACTGAGGAAACTGAGTGAGGCTGGCCCTGCGGTCACCTTCATGGGCTGCGAGGAGATCCACGCAGCATCCTTGTGTTGACGCTAGGGTTCTGTTTTGCCACCGCTGTTTGCGGGAGCTTCTCCATCAGCCGCAACGGCTTTGTCCGCAGGCACTTCCTGTTCGACGGCATCAGTTGCGTCCGTGGGTTTTTCTTCGACGGCCAGCTCTATCAATTCTCCTTTAAATTGGCCTTGCAGGCGTTTCAGCACTTTATCTGCGCCTGTGTAGATGAAGTCATCAATGCAACCGTTCTGTTCCTTTCCTGCGGTTCCCGGCCACCGAAAGTAGGCGAGGCCTTTCATAGGCCATTTTCGCATGTCTAGTGTGGTGATCTCAGTAAAGGCGACGGTGCGTCCATCCGGAAGGGTAAGCGAATCTCCCTGCGCTGTCAGTTTCCGGCCTTTGTTGCGCAGGAAGAAGCCCAGCCAAACGAACCCGATAGCGCTGAACAAAATGGCGTAGGCGAACTGTTCCTTGATTTTATAATCCCAGTTTGATTCCTCGACCTTTTCAGGCCAGCCGTTTTTCTTCGCCAGTGCTGGCCAATCGCCGCTTTCCTTTTTGGCCTCCAGTTCCTGATACTTTGGCCAGTAGACATCATACTCGGCCTTCTTGGCAGGGTAACCGATGAGGCCGTCATAGAGCAGGTAGCCACTCATCCCCAGCAACATCAGTATCATCAAGGTCCGGCGCCAGAGATACCACGAGCTGACTGGGCATTCCAGTTTGGAAAGGTCATCGGGAGGTGCTTCGGATGTGGGTGTGTCAGGCATGAGTGTGGGATGATTCCGGGAAAGAAGGAAAGAGGGGGAATGCAAGACTACTTCTTGTCCCAGCCTTTTTCTTCAATCATTTTTTTCAATCCGGCTTCGGCCGCAAATGGCACGCTCACCAGCTTGTGCTGGCTGAGATATTGCAAGGCTGAATGGAGGCGCTTAGCGTCGCCCTTTTTGGCTTCGAGGGCCTCCCCACTGAGGCTGGAGAGGCTGGTGAAGAAATCGTCGGTAGCTTTCCGGGTAGCGCCAAGCGTTGGTGCATCGTTCACGTAGCAAAGTGATTCCAGGTGGCGCAGGGTGGCGTCCAGGCCCGATTTTTTGGCGGCATCTGCGCGGAGGTCCGCTGCGATCTGAGCCTTTTTGGCCTCTGCTGCGGCAGGTGTTAGCTGGCCATCGGTGCCGCCCTCCACCGCTCGCTTGGTGAGCGGGCGGTACCAGATGTTGCGATAGCGCACTGGATTGCCGTGGTCTTGGAGCTTGAGGGGGCCTTTTTCACCCCATGATGAGGAATGCGACCGGCCTTTGTGACCGCCGCCGCCTTCGAGCGGGGTGCTGTCCTGGGTCACGACTCCATTGACGATGACGGTGAGATGGCCGGGGTCGAGTTCCTTGCCGGCTTTGTCAAAGACCGGGCGGCGGAAGATGATGTCGTAAGTTTGCCATTTTCCTGGAGCGAGCAGGGCATTGGCCATGGGCGGGTTGACTCCGTAGACAGAGGAGGCAAAGCCATCGGCATAGGTTGGGTTGTTGAAGTTATCCAGCACTTGGACTTCGACCTTACCCATCAGAAATATCCCGCTGTTTCCACGGCCCTGGCTGCTGCCCTCGGGTTTTTCCGGGGCGGCCCACTCGACGTGGAGCTGGCAATCGCCGAACTGTTCCTTGGTGCGGATGTATCCGCTGCCCGGCACGCATTGCAGAGCGCCGTCTTTGGCGATCCACTTCGTCGGCTCTGCGGGATTTTTGTCGGCCTCCCATTTATCCACTGCGGCTGCGGTGCCATCAAAAAGCATGATGGCGTCTGAGGGCGGCCGTCCGGGCAATTCCTGAGTGCTAGGGGTCCCGGGAGTCACCAGCGGGGGCTGGGGACGGTTCATGTCGTGGATGGCCCATGGGTGGGTGGCGTCCGGCGGATCACCGTAAAATCCTTCTGCCTGAGCGATGCAGGCCGGGACAGTGAGGGAGAGGAGCAGTGTGCGGAAGATCATAGAGTGGTGTGATGTGGAAGGTGTGAAACGGTGAGGCTCCGGCAAGCTTTCAGGCGTGCTTACGTGTTTCCCTGGGAAGCGCCGG
>JAYVJI010000839.1:0-2331 GCA_043769435.1 Verrucomicrobiota bacterium | reverse complement strand
CTTGCGAGGTCATGTGATCCCCACAGCGACTATTTGACCGCATCAGAGGAGGAATCGTTTCGCCAGTCCATCCAGAAGAACCTCTGCGGGGTCGGTGTGCGCCTAGAGCAACAAAAAGGCATCACCCGGGTCATGTCCATCATGAAGGAAAGTCCGGCCTCGCGCTGCGCGCTCATTAAACCCGGCGACAGCGTCATAGCGGTCTGGACCGAGGGGGAATGGGAGGCGCTGATGGGGCTGAAACTGGATGAAGTGGTGCAGCGTCTGCGCGGCAAGGCCGGGACGAGGGTCAAATTACTGATACGGGCCGGTGGCACCTCCACTGCTCCGGTCGAGGTCTCACTCATCCGGGCAGAGGTGGAAGTGGTGGACGAACTGGCTACCGGCGGGATCATTGAAATGCCGAACAGCATAGCCGGTGCTGCTCCGCTGAAGTTGGGCCTCATCAAGTTCCGGGATTTTTACGGCTCTGCCAAAGCCGGCGGCGCGCAGAGCCACAGCATCAGCGGGGATGTCCGCAAGCTGCTCGCTAGGATGACTGCGGAACAGGTCCAGGGTATTACTATAGATATCCGTGACAATGGCGGCGGCCTGCTGGAGGAAGCCGTGAAACTCACCGGCCTCTTCACTGGTCCCGGCGTCGTGGTCCAGCAGCGGGATCGAGATGGGGGCATGCGCCCGTGGACAGCCTCCGGCCAGGCCGTCTGGAAAAATCCCGTCGTGCTGCTCACGGATCGTGCCAGCGCCTCCGCCAGCGAGATCTTTGCCGCCGCCCTCCAGGACCGCGGCCGCGCCGTCATCGCGGGAGACTCCTCGACCTATGGCAAGGGCACGGTGCAACTCCCTGAGCCCGTAGCGGATCACCTCGAGCCTTTCACAGGAATGAAAGAGGCCGGCACTTTGAAGGTCACCACCGCCAAGTTTTACCGGATCAACGGGGAGTCCACCCAGCAACAGGGGGTAGCCTGCGATGTTCCCGTGGCCTCCCCTCTCGAGACAGAAGAGGAAGGCGAGCGTTGGGAGACTGCGGCCCTTCCCGGAGACCGCGTGGGATCCATCGAAGTGGTGCCTGCGATACTTCCCCTAGATTCCCTCAGGCAACGCAGTGCCCTCCGCATTCAGGCCAGCCCTGAATTTCGCTGGCAGTCTAAAGATGCCGCAGAAAAGTTACGCCAGCGAAAAGCCAACAGCCTTTCCCTGAATGAAGCTGTGCGCTCCGCTGAGGCCGCTGCACTCCGCGCTAAAAAAGCAGACCGCGAAACCGAGCGAGCCAGCCTGCCCACGGGCCTCCTCAGCGTGCAGGCACTCAATCCAGCGAAACCAGAGGCCCCAGCCTTGCTAGTCTATAAGTCCGGAGAACCCCCGGTCGATCCCGCCCAGATGCCGGATCCACCTGCCCGCGAAGCCCTCCATATCCTGCGCGACCTCATCCAGCTCCAAACCGGTGACCATATCGCCAAGGTTCAGCGGGAAGGTGAAGTCGAGGCTCAAGATTGAGCCCTTGGCCCCCAGGCCGGCATTCTCCATGGCCCGTAAGGTCAGACAGGTCAGACAATATGCATCTGGGCATTTATTGCCAAAAACGCAGCATTTAGTGTTGGACAGTTTATAAATATGTCTTAGATATCAAGCAGCTATGAAAACCATTCCCATTCGTATTTTTACCGCCTGCTGTGCCTTGAGCGCTGCGTTGAGTCTGCCCTCCTGCAAAAGCACGAAGAGCGACGGTGTGGTTAATTACCTCCCCGATGGCTCTGCCCTTCCAAAAGAAGAATACCCGTTCGATGAGAAGGGGAATTACCGTGAGGACTGGGTATCAGGCAGTTCCAGCTCCACGGCATCCACGGCGAATGTTGCGAGCACGAAGCCCGACACCTACGTCGTGGATACAGCACCGCCGCCGCTAAAAGACTACGATGATACCCCGGCAAAACCCAAGCCCAAGCCCACGGGATCCAAACCAGTTGTCTCCAAGCCTAAGCCCAACGCAAAGCCCATCGCAAAGCCCGTGGCTTCCAAACCCAAGCCAAAACCAGTCAAGAAGCCGACGCCAAAACCAGTAGTGAAAAAAGCGCAGCCGAAGCCCACGCTTTATAAAATCCAGAAGGGCGATACTCTCTATGGGCTCTCGAAAAAAACCGGACGCAGCGTGGCAGACATCAAGCGCTATAACAACATGAGTAAAGATTTATTGCGTGACGGTTGGGTGATCAAGATTCCACCAAGAAAATAGCCTCGGGCATCCTAGAGTTATTCACCATCGCCTTCACCCCTGTTCTGCAGTCAAGCCCTTGCCCTCAATGACTTATCCGTTGCCGAACTTCTGATGAG
>JAYVJI010000838.1:0-1833 GCA_043769435.1 Verrucomicrobiota bacterium | reverse complement strand
TGATGCTGCCAAAGCCATTCAATGTCTGGGCACTCACGTCGGTGTTCGTGAAGATGCCGCCATTCAGTGTTGTCGTGGTGGCGTAGGCAGCGTCCCATGAGAGGGTGGCGGTGGAGGGCAACCCGGCTAGGATGGTCGGGGCACTGGTCGAGAGGTTCACCATGGGCTTGTGGTCCACGAGAGTGAGGCCCCCAGCACTGTCGCCGACTTGCTTGAAGACGGTGGAATCATATGCGGAAAGCTCCCCGGCAGCGTAGAATACTTCGTTGAAGGCACCGCCGCCCTGCTCGTTCCAGATATAGCGGAAGTTATAGCATCCGGCAGCGGGGAATTCCACCACGGCGATATTGTTAGTGTCGCCGGTGGGGTAGCCATTTTGCAGATTGGAACCAGCGATGCTGCCAGCTCCGTTGTTGCTGTACATCGCGGTCCATTTTGTGCCTTCGATGGCGATCTGGGAACCATCGTCGCCTTTGAGCACGAATGTATATTTTCCCGCAGCAGGCACCTGGAAGCAACCTTGGTAGGACTGCATGATCTGGTCATCCGCACTGCCGACACGGTTGGTGAGGTAGTTATTATACCCCCCGGTGAGCTGTGTCCCGCCCAGACCTTCAGGGTCGCCCCCGTCTATCTGGGTGGCAGTGACCGAGCGGCCTATCCAATAGTCCGCTGCTAAAAACTGGGCATTGGTGGGCAGGGTGGACATACCCCAGCGGGTGTAGAGGGGCGGGGAGTCACCGGCATACATGGTGGCATTGGTGCCGGTGGTGATGGAATCCGGACGGCGTAGGTTGCCGTTTACACGGATTTCGTAGAGGCCCATGGCACCCGCAGAGCCCTGCGGAATGATTGGGCCACCGGTGTATTTGCCGAAATAGGAACCGGCGGAGGTGGGCACCATCTGGGCGTTGGCAATGACGATGATGGGATTGGCCGGGGCGAAGATACCGGGACCGGTGCCGTCTGCCGTCGAGTAAAGCTGGACATCAGCGATCTGAAAGAGGATACTGCCGGAGATGGTGGGGAAGACTACCTTGTAGGAGGTGTAAGGAGTGGTATTGGAGGGGAAGGCAATGAATGGCGCGGCAAAGTTGCGGGCGGAAGTGAGGTTGAGTCGCCCGCTGCTGATGAGTGCCCAGTTTTCTGCGGTGCCTTGGCTGGTGGCCTTGCTGGTGATAGGATCGACCGTGCCAAAGAGCTGGTAGCTGGTAGGGTCGCGGTCAGGGCTGTCATTCGCGGTGGTGAGGACCATACTCATCGCGGTGGAATTACCGGGAGTTACTATGAAACCACTGGTGGCCCCGGCGTATGAGAGCCACTTCACAGCGGTTCCGTCGATGACATTTTTGACGGCTTCATTGCCGGCGGCGTTGGCCACTGCACTGGGAGACCAAGCGATACCGTTGGCCACAGCCGACTCTGCGACAGCGCGCACGCTGCTGTAGGTGAGCGGGGCACCGGTACCATCCACGCTGGTGAAGAGCTGCACCTCCCCGATTTCCATGGCCCTCGGGCCGTTGATGGTCGGGAAAAGAACCTTATAGCTGAGGTAGCCGGGGGAGGGGGGGATGGCGACGAACGCGCCGGCTGTGGAACGGCCTGCGGGCAGGGTGAGCGGTCCTCCGGAGATGAAGGCCCAGTTATTGCCCTCCAAGCGGCCGCCGCTGTTGTCCAGGCTGGTGATGGCAGTGCTGGTGCCCCAGATTTCATAGGAAGTAGGATCTAGGGTGGCGGGGGATACGCCGGTGGTGATGATCATGCTCTGCACCACATTGGAGGATGCCGAGGTGGCGATGATGCCGCTGTAGGGTCCGGCGGCGTTCTGATAGG
>JAYVJI010000837.1:0-7700 GCA_043769435.1 Verrucomicrobiota bacterium | reverse complement strand
TCATCGCCAGCCTCAATTCCCGCAGCGCCTGAGCCGCAGATTGAGGACGATTTTCCGGGTGCCGGGACATCAATCCGCTCAGCCAGTCCGCCAGTTCCGGTGGAAGATCCGGACGGTAACCAGCCACCGGCGCGGGCATCCCCTGCAGATGCCCATCCATCACCTCATAAACATTGGCCCCCACAAAAGGCCGCTTGGTCGTCAGCGCGTAGTAGAAAACACATCCTAGAGAATACAAATCCGTCCGCCGGTCCAGCGGCTTCCTGTCGAGCTGCTCCGGTGCCATGTAGTACACCGAGCCGATCACATTCCCATCGGTTCTGACCGTCTGACGGCGGGGGCTGGAGAAAAACCTCGCTAGGCCGAAATCCACAATTTTGGTGTCAAATTGGCCGTTGGGCAGCCATGTCACCTGCAGATTTGCCGGTTTGATATCACGGTGCAAAAGTTGGTGGCTGTGCGCCGTTTCAAGAGCCGAGAGCGTCTGCACAGCAACCCTGAGGAAATCACGCAGGGTCATCGCAGAAGCCGCCGTGGCCTGCTCAAGATCCATACCGTTCAGGTATTCCATGACGACCTGAGGGCCGTAATGCGGGCATTCCTCTAACCCAAAGCACTGCACAATATGCGGATGCCTGATTTTCGCCAACGTGGCAGCCTCCTTCCGGAAATCATCCCAGGTCACCCCGCCGAATGCCTGCTCGGCCTCAGGAAGCACCCGCTTCAGGGCCACTAGCCGGTTTGTTGACATGTCCCGTGCTTTCAGGACGACACCAACGCCGCCCTTATTGATTTCTTCTAGAATTTGATAACGACCAGAGATTTCCACGTCACTATAAATTCACTAAAAAACCCTGATAGTCAAGAATTATTAGGAAATTCCTCTGCTTTACTGAAGCAGCTGGGGTGGCCGCTGCTGACTTGATTGGGCAGCGCCCTTTCACTGCGCATTACTTGAGCGTTTTGAGGAATTCCTTCACATCCTCAAATTCCTGCGGCTTCAGGATGAGACGCATGGGGGGCATAGGGGAAATCGGAGTGGCCTTGTAGGACTCGGCGATTTTGGCGTTCGGCTCGGCTAGGCTTTCGATGAGGTAGGCTTCGTCCTTTGTCTTCGCGATGCCGTCGAGGGCGGGGCCGACGGCGCTGCCAGTGCCGCCGAGGGCGTGGCAATTCACACAGGCGGCGACCGGATGTTTCCAGAAGATTTCCGCGCCACGTTTGGCATCGCCAGCAGCGACGGCTTCATCGCCGGCTTCGACGTTAGGGAGGAGTTCGCAGAACTTGATATCGTCGAACGTGCTGTCGCCTTTTCCGAAATGCGAGAGCATGATGCCGGCTATGGGATTGGTGCCGCTGTTGTAGGTGGTCTCGATCAATGTCCAGTCCACCGTGCGAGTAATGCGCTCGCTTTCGACGCGACTGAGGCGGTCGCTGATACCGACGCGGCCATTGAAAAGATTCGCCGTCTTCGCCCACCCGCTGAGCCGGTATTCGGTGTTTGGCTTGAGCGGAACTTCGATGTAGAGGGCGGAGAAGCTGGTGTCTGGCTGGTTGCAGGTCACGGCTTTGCTGCTGCTGCGGCCGGAGTCCGTCATTTTCCACGTCGCATTCGATGGGCTGGTGAGCGGGCCGCTGCGACCGACGTTGTCATTGCGCGCCCAGCCATCTGGCAGGCCATCTGCGCCGGTGTTTTCAAAGCCAAAATTCGGCAGCAAGTTTGGGCCTTCCGTGAAAGTGGTCTCGGCTTTGTGCTGACGGCGCAGCAAGCGGGCGGCTTCGCGCAGCCATTCGTCGCTGAGGATCGTCGCGTCGGCAGAGAGCTTTTTGACCAGCGTTTGGATCTCTGGAGTGGTGGGGAATTCCGCCAGCTTCACCAGTGCCGCGAGGCGAGTGATAGGGTCGGGATCGCTCACCACGCCGGAGCCGAAATAGAGTTTCTGCCCGGCTGCATCCGCAGCCAGCGCGCGCACCGCATTGCGGCGGAGGCGGCCATCTTTGGCGAGTAGTGCGGCATTCCATGTGGCGTCATCGAGCGCCCCTAGCCCATGTAATGTCCAGACAGCATGGAGAGCGCCGGTGGCTCCATCATTGGCGAGAACGAGTTTTTTCAAACCCTCGGCGGCGGCAGTTAGCTTGCCTTCGACTAACAACCTCTGCGCCGTCAGGCGACGCTCCTGCACATCCGATTTCAGCGCGGCGGCGAGTGGCGTCGGATTGCCCGGATCGAGCTTTTGCAATGCGGCGGGAGCATCCGCTTGGTTCCATACCACGCGATAAATCCGGCCTCGTGAGTGGTCGCGCAGGTCGTTTTCATGAGCGCCGCCGGGACCCGTTTTAGCATCGTAGCCGCCGCTGCGTTGGCTGGGCGTGGGGTTGTGTTGAATGATGTAGTTTTGCCAATCCGCGAACCACACCGCACCATCAGGCCCCACCTCGGCGAAGACCGGCGACATCCATTCATCGGTGCTGGCCACGAGGTTGTATCCATCGCCCGCCGTCATGCCTGCGCCCGCCGCTTTCACATCCATCAGCGAAATCGTCTTCATCGTCGGCTCGCAGATCATGGCCTGTCCTTGCAGGCGCGGCGGCAGCTTGGCGGAGTAGATAAAACTACTGCCCGCCGCCGCAGTGTATCCGCCGAAAACATCGACCTGACGGAAGTTCGGCGTGATCGTGTGGACTTTGTCTTCCGCGTTGATCTTTTTTGCCGTCATCACGCGCAAGCCCGTCGGCACCCGGCTCGCGGGAATGCCACCATAGAAAATCGGCGCGCCATTCGCGGTGCCGCCAAATTGATCGCCAGCTTCATTCGCACTCTGCGCCCACGAATTGTTAGTAAATTGATGGAGAAACTCCAGCGCCGAGCCATCCGGCTTGAAGCGATAGGTGCCCTGCGTGAACCGCTTCCGCTCGCCGCCCACGATGCCATCGAAGGCCGAGTAACCGACGCAGCCATAGAGCCAATTGTCGATGCCGTAGTGCAGACTGTTGGCCTGCGCGTGAGTGTCGCCGATCCCCCAGCCCGTCATGATGTCGCGGCGCTCGTCAGCCTTATCATCGCCATTCGTATCTTTCAAAAAGAGAAAACGCGGCGGCTGGCTGACGATGATGCCGCCATTCGCAAAGGTTAGGCTCGTCGGGATGTTCAGCTTATCGGCGAAGACGGTGAACTTATCCGCCTTGCCGTCGCCGTCGGTGTCCTCACAAATTTTGATGCGGTCATTCCCCTCGCCGCCGGGCGTGACGCCGTGCGGATAGTCGCTCGTCTCCGCGACCCAGCAGCGCCCGCGTTCGTCCCATGCAAGAGCGATGGGCTTCATGATGTCCGGCTCCGCAGCGAAAAGCTCCAGCCGCAAGTCCGGCGCGACCTGAGTGCGCGCCATGCTGCCGGCCACGCTCAGCGGCTGTTGGAACGTGAGCGGCTGCGCACGGCGCTCGTAGTTGGCGACGTTAGGATTTGCCTCGCGCTTTTCAGCCTCTATTGATTTTTGAAATTGCTCCCATGCCGCACGCCGCTGCGGTCCTGCGGCGGTCAGCAGTTTTTCTTTGAGTGGAAGAAGAAAAGAATCCGGCGCGGGGTTTCCATCGCTGCCAGCGAAATCAGCCGTCACCACCTTCTCCTTGTTCACACTAGCCAATGCCGGGAATGCCACCGCCGGTGCGTCCAGCAGCACAACATCGAAAAGCGAGATCCACTCAGCGGTGACCTGCGCTGCATCAGAAGCATAGTCAAACCACACTGCGTCGCGCCCCAGATCCCGCATCACCGTATGGCAATGCCGCCGGCTGCCCGCTTCCTCGCTGCCAAGAAATAGCACACGCAAGGGACCGGGGGGAACCGACCCTGATTTGTTAGCGTTCTTGGTAGCTTCAGGCTGCGCAGGCGCGGCGGGCGCGGGAGAAGCAGTCTCGCGTTTCGCCACGACGTCCTCTTTTGCCACATCGCCAACGGCGCGCACCAGCTTCATTTCATAGCCCGTGAGCGTTCCGGAGTATTTAATAACAAGTTCGCGATCGCCGAGCTTGAGCGCCTCGGTGAAGCTCACCTGATCACCCTCCAGCTTACCCTCGCTGAGCACGGACTCCGCCTTGTTTCCGGCAATTTCAGCCGTGGCGTTGCCGCTGCCATCGGCATTGAAGGTGAAGTCGTAAACTTGCTTGCCGATTTGAGTTTCGAACTCCGCATGCCACTTGCCCGCGATTACAGAGACCGCCGCCACCGGCCGGAAAAGCCGCGGCGCAAATTCCTTCAAGCTGCGACGCCACGTCTGCCATTCGTGCGCCGTGCCCGGCGATTCATAAAAGGCGCTATTAATTCCCGCCTGCTGCAGCGCGGAGACATTGCTCCTGCCGGTCCCGCCATTTTCGCCACTGCCGTAGGTGACAAACACGAGTTTGTTCTTCGCCTTGAAAGCAGTCATGTCCGCGATGTCCTCTGGGGCGATGCTGCCGCCGCTGAATATACCGATATGGGAGAACGTATCCAGATTCGCTAACGTGATGGCCTTCGTCTGCATTCCGCCCATAGAAAGCCCAGCCATGGCCCGATGCGGTTGATCGGTGAGCGTGCGGTAGTTAGCGTCCACATGCGGGATCAAGTCATTGAGCAGCACCTTCGTGAAGGCGCTGAAATCAAATGATCGCCGACCCTGCCCGGCCGGAGCAGCACCCGCCGGAGGTGGCCCGCCGGGCGGCCTTGGTGGCTGGCTCCCCGGCACATAGCTATTGGCCATCACGATGATGAATGGCTTTGTCTTACCCTCGGCGAGCAGATTGTCCATGATGAATCCAGTGAATCCCTGCTGCCCCCAACCCGTCTCGTCCTCACCACCACCGTGCTGGAGATAGAGCACCGGAAAGCGCTGCGTCGCACCGTTGTCATAGCCCGGCGGCGTGTAAATAAAACAACGCAGCACCGCGCCCGCACTTTTAGATGGATAATATACCTGCCGAAGATCGCCATGCGGCACGTCTTTGAGCGCATAGAAATCCCTGTCCGTCGCCGGAATCTCAATCCCACTGCCCCATCGACTCGACCCATAATAATACATGCTATTAGGATCCGGCACCTCCGCGCCATCAATTTTCAAAGCATAATAATGGAAGCCCTCATCGAGCACCCGCGAGTAACCAATCCAAGCCCCGTCCGCATCCTTGGTAAAAGGGGTGCTCTCGCGAAACGTAACTCCCACACTCTTAGCCTCCGGCGCCACAATGCGGAACTTTATGCGGCGCTCCGAATTTACCCGCGGATAGTCCTTCCCGCGCTGGTTCGTAGGAGCCGGCTTCCAATCATCCGCATAGACCGGAACATCCTGAGCCCAGCAAGTCGAACCCGCAATCAGTGGAAAAATCGTAAAAATGGCAATTTGGGTGTTCATGTTTGCTATATGTAGTATATGTAATCCTAAAAGTTAAAGCGTCGTTTTCATGTCAATGTAGTTCATTGCCCACAAGCCCGTAAATGTCCGCCGTATCCGGCGCATAGCGTGACCCACTGCTGGGTGCGATGGATTCAAGTTCACGAATGGCGCTGGAGCTGAGGTGCTGGAACTCCGGGATTCCCCGCAGAGCACCGATGGCTGCAACGAGCGAAGGGTAGGCGCGGAGTTTACACTTGGCGGCTACTGTTCTCAGGGGCTTCTTTATCATGTGATACACTAGCGTTCAGTCATCCCGTTGGTGGAAGGCCGCGCTGATGGATTCATACGCGTTTGTGGGCACGCGGAAAGACACAATCAGTCCGCGCAGGGTTTGCAAAACCGTGGCGCAAACTCGTGCAAGCTGCGGCGCCATGTGCGACTCCTGCGAGGTGCCGGGGGATTCGTGGATTGTCCCGAATCCGCCGCATCTCTACAAAACAAGAGGCCCCGTATCGCCCGCCAGCTTTCATCGCCAAAGTCCGCATCACGCTTATCGCCATCCTGCTCCCCGCCAGACTCAGAGTCAATGGGTGGGCTAAGAGGACGGGAAGGACAGGGGCTCCGGAGGTGGGCTGGTAAGCAGGTGGATGGCGGCTCCTGCGGCGGCAAATCCGAATGCGCCGGTGACGTGGGTGATGGAGCCGATACCAGTGGCGCAATCCATGGTCAGGCTGCCGCCGGGCTCTGCCTCCGCGCGGCAGGACCCGTCCTGCCACGGGAATACCTGGGGCTCTGCAGACCAGATGGAGGTAACAGCGAAGGCCTGGCCTTCTCCTTTGGGAAACCCGTGGCTTCTGCGCAGGAGTTTTCTCAATCCCTTCAGCAATAGATCTCCCTGAGCGAAGGCGAGGTCGGAGCACCGGACCATGGTGCCATCCCTCCGTCCGCCTGCCCCGCCCACGGTGATCACAGGGATTTTCAGAGCCATGGCTTGCGTGATGATGACGGCCTTGATGGAGGTGCGGTCCACAGCGTCGATGATGCAGTCAAATCCCCCATCCAGCAGCCGTCCGGCATTCGAAGGGGTGACGAATTCCGGGACTGCGGTCAGCCGGCACGCCGGCGCGATGAGGCGGGATCTTGCGGCCAGCACGTCTACTTTCAACTGGCCTACAGTGCCATCCAGAGCGGGCAATTGTCTGTTCACATTTGTAACGCAGACATCATCCATGTCTATGAGGGTGATGGCCCCCACGCCGGAGCGGGCGATGGCCTCAGCGGTCCATGAACCGACGCCTCCCACTCCGATGATGCAGACGCTGGCCCCCTGCAGGCGGCTCAGTGCGTCCCGTCCATAGAGGCGGACTATCCCTCCAAAGCGCAGACTGCGGTCATCGGTCATTCGTCCGGCACATCCACACAGACCCGCAATCCGTGGAGCGCTCCGGCCGCCGCTGCCAGATTACGCATGGCAGTGATGGTATTTCCGCTGTGGCCTATGAGGAGCGCGCGCTCGCTTTCGGGCACTTGAAGCGCAAAAAAATCCTGCCCTGAGGCCACTCGGTGGTCTACCCGGCAAGGGGCTTTTTCTCCGATGAGACCATGCACCACAAGCTCCAGAAAGCGGCGGATACCGTCTGCGGGAAGAGGGCTTGTTTCCATAAGTGATGACAAAAGAAAACCGGCCTGATGCGGGAGCAGGCCGGTCTTGCAGAATGGGTCAGGTCAGGCCTTCGGCAGAGCCATGCGGGCCTTGCGGATAAGACTGGCGACGGTTTCGCTGGGCTGGGCGCCCTTGCCGATCCAAGCATCAGCCTTGGCCAGATCCACCTTCGAGTTGTCCTTGTCCTGAAGCGGGTCGTAGGTGCCGATCTGGTCGATGAAGCGGCCATCCCGACGGGTGCGGGAGTCGGCTACGATGATGCGGAAAAACGGACGGTGTTTGGACCCCTCGCGCCGGAGCCTGATTGCTACTGCCATAGTGTTATAGATTGGAGTTGGAAGATTGTTGGATTGGTGATATTGACTCTGAAAGATGATCTCCTGCCTTCTGCCGGAGAGGGCAATGCCGGAAGGGGCGCGGCAAAGGGAAGGAAAATTACGCGTGCGGAGCAGAACGCAAGCAGTAATTCCCGCCATTTCCCGATTCTCTATTTTACTCAGAGTAGACTGCATGTGGACTGAATTTGGACTGATTTTGGACTGAATTTTTCTGGATTGCCTGTTTTCATGGTATCCGCAGCAGCTGGCCAGCGCCCTCCCTCGGATCTGCCCTCAGGTGCTGGCCCGGTGGCGGTGGTGGATACGCTTTTCCGGAATGAATTTGCCGATGGA
>JAYVJI010000836.1:0-2147 GCA_043769435.1 Verrucomicrobiota bacterium | reverse complement strand
CTTGTTCGGCATAGCCACGGCCGTGATGTCCATGCTCAGCATGGCAGGTATCATTATCTCCCTGGATGCCTTTGGTCCCATCACTGACAATGCGGGAGGTATCGCGGTAATGAGCGGCCTGCCAGAGGAGGTGCGGGAGCGCACAGATAGTTTGGACGCGGTGGGCAATACCATGAAGGCCGTGACCAAGGGATACGCCATCGCGTCCGCCGGGGTAGCGGCCTTGGTGCTGTTTGGCAGTTACTATTTGGAACTGGAGAAAAAGACCCACCAGACCTGGGATTTTTCCCTGAAGGATCCTATCGTGATTATTGGGATGTTTCTCGGTGGGCTCATGCCGTGCCTTTTCACCGCATGGAGCATGAGCGCAGTTGGGAAAGCCGCTGGGGCCGTGGTGCTGGAAGTGCGGCGTCAGCTGGAAAAATTCCCTGGCATTATGAATGGCACGCAGAAGCCCGAATACGCTGCCTGCGTCGATATCGTGACCAAAGCCGCCCTGCGTGAGATGGTGTTGCCGGCGCTCCTGCCATTGGTCGGGGTGGTGGCCGTGGCGGCGATTCCAGCCCTGGGTGCGAAGGCGCTGGGGGGAATGCTCGTGGGCACTATCGTCACCGGTTTATTCGTAGGTAATTCCATGACATCCAGCGGTGGAGCCTGGGACAATGCCAAGAAATTCATCGAAGAAGGCCACCACGGTGGAAAAGGCAGCGAAGCCCACAAGGCCGCCGTGACCGGAGACACCGTAGGCGACCCCTACAAGGACACCAGCGGCCCCGCGATCAACCCGATGATCAAGGTGGTCAACATCGTGGCTATCCTGATGATCGAGCTGTTCTTTATGAAATAGCCCGCGTGGGAGGAAAACCAAAAGCCGGAAAAAAGGGATGAAGAGCAGGGCCCTAGTCCCCTGACTGCGGGCAAAACTCAGCCCAAAGTATTATCAGAATGAGGAAAATGATTTTCAAAGACGGGTGCGACGGCCCAGCCAGTAGATCACCAGCGCGCAAGATAAGATCCCTATCTGCGGTTCGGGGATGGCGTAGCCGTATTGCAGGTGGTCAATCTGCCGCACATTCTGAATGTCCAACCGCGTGATGCCCTGAGGAGCGTAGATACCGAAAAAGCGGTGCTGCCGCGTGTCGCCGGGGAAGCTGTTGGGGCGGGGTATCCAGGTAAGCGGATCGTAGCCGCCTTCAGGGCTTTCCGGGCCGGTGAGGGTTTGTGTGCCAAACTCGACCTCGCTGAAGGGGTCCAGGGCTTCGGTTACCACAAAGCCCAGGTAAGTGGGATAGCGGCCCAGTTCATCGGGATCAAACCGGAACTGCATGTAGCCGTAGATTTGACGGGTGGACACTTCGAGCGTCGTCCAAGTGTCACCCAGCAGCCCGCGGAAATCCCCTTTGAGCCCATCGTCGGCGTCCACGGACCAAGTGGTGATCAAGTTTCCTAGCGTCCGATGGGACACGCCCTCTTGATAGCTCCAAACCTCAAGTTCGTTTACAACTCCCACCACCCGTGGCCAATCCCACGATGTAATATGTGGGGTATTGAGCTGGTGATCCTCGAAGTCTTCCAGGTAGACCGTGCCGGCTTGAATGCCGGCGTAGAACGGGCTGTCGGCCGCACTGAAATAAGGTAGTTCCTCGTAAAAGACCACGCCGCCATTGGCTGTGGGCAAGCATAGTGCCAAGCACAGCGCAGCAATGGAATTTTTCATCTGATATTCAGTTAGCCAAGCCCCGGTTCTGGAGTTGGGTGAGGAAATTGGAGCGGCGGGGCACCAGCCAGTTGAGCCGGATGAAGTCCTTATCCACTACCCAATCTGCCCTGGTATAAGCAGGAAGCGGCGCTCCGGGACCGGAGGCTCCATCTCCCCAGCGGGCGGATTCGCAGAGGATGGTGAGATCAAAAGCATCTGCCTCTGCGGTGAACCGCGTGACCGCGCTGTGGACATCACCAACCGCGATGCCAAAAACACCCGTGGGTGAATTGAAATGAGTGGCAACCCGGGATTTCCACCGGCTCTGGTAGCTGGGATGGCTCAAGAGGAGGCTGTGAAAGTATGAAGCGCCAGCGCCAGCGTTTGTCATGTCCGCATTCACCGCAGCATGCTGCATGGAGTATTCGGCATCCCAGATTAGGAAACG
>JAYVJI010000835.1:0-8745 GCA_043769435.1 Verrucomicrobiota bacterium | reverse complement strand
CCCTGCGGGAGGGAAATGCGATCCTGAAGGCTGATATGAAAACGAAGCGCTGGACACGCGTGGCCGGCACCGGCAAGCCCGGGTTCACAGGAAATGGCGGTCCTGCCAGTGCGGCGACATTGAGCGGCCCCAAGGGCCTGGCGATAGCAGGAAACGGCCTCGTCTACATAGCCGACACCGAGAGCCACAGCATCCGGGTCATCGATCCTGCGAGCGGTAGCATCAACCTCGTCGCCGGCGATGGCAAGAAGGGAAACGGCCCTCCAGGACCAGCCGCGAAGTGCCAGCTGGCAAGGCCGCACGGCGTCTTCATGGACGCAGATGGCAGGTTGTTCATCGGAGACAGCGAAAACCATGTGATCCAGGTGATGCAGCCCTGATGCGCGCACTGAAGGTGCCATGGTTCTGGCGCGCTACGCCCGGTTGCCGGAGCTGGCAAGGTCCGGGCTTGAAAAACCTGCGCAGGCCGTGATCGGGTGCTGTTATACCACATGAACGACAGCGATCTCAACAGACTGCGCACTGCCTTGCGCGACGTGCCGGACTTCCCCAAGCCCGGTATTCTCTTCAAAGACATCACCCCACTGCTGTCGGACGGTGACCTGTTCCGGCTCACCATTGATGCGCTGCTGGAGACCATGGCTGGGCAGCAGGTCACCAAGCTCGTCGCCATCGACGCCAGAGGCTTTATCTTCGCCGGAGCGGCTGCGGACAGACTCGGTATCGGCTTTGTCCCGGTGAGAAAAAAGGGCAAGCTGCCATGGGAAACCGTGCAGATGTCCTACGACCTCGAATACGGCTCCAATGTTCTGGAAATGCACCGGGATGCCGTGTCGCCGGGAGAACGGGTATGGCTGGTGGACGATGTCCTGGCCACCGGCGGTACGAGCGCCGCAGCAGCAGCCCTCATAGCGGAACTGGGTGGCGTCCTGGCCGGTATGACCTTCATACTCGAACTGGCCGTGCTGGGCGGGCGTGACCGGCTTCCTGCCGGAGTGCCAGTCCATTCCGTGCTTCACTTTTAATGGCGCTGGAAACCCTCCACGGACTTGAGGACCTGGCGCGGATCCCCGGAAGGGTGCATCTGGCCATAGGATTTTTCGATGGCGTCCACAGGGGCCACGCGGCAGTGCTGGACGCTGCCCGGGAGTGCGCCACACGCAGTCAGTCTGCCTTGATCGCCACGACCTTTGAGCCGCATCCCCTGCAGGTCCTGCGCCCTCAGGAGGCCCCCGCTCTGCTCACCGGACTAGCGCATAAGGCCAGCCTGATGAACCAGCTGGGCGTCGGCCACCTCTTGGTGCTCCCCTTCAGCCGGGAAATGGCAGCGCTCAGCCCGGAAGCCTTCACGGATTCACTGGTGAATGCCGGGCCGGTGCTGACCGGGATAACCGTAGGCGAGGGTTGGGCCTTCGGGCGCGGGCGCAGTGGAAATGTCGCCTCCCTAACAAGACTCGGACTCCAGCACGGCTTCGAAGTCCAAGGCGTACCGCCGGTGAAACTCATGGGCGAGCCGGTGAGCAGCACGCGGGTCCGCCGCGCGGTGGAATGCGGAGATTTCGCTCTGGCCGCTGAGCTGCTCGGCCGCCCGTGGAGCCTGCAGAGCACAGTCATCAAGGGCCGCCAGTTGGCGCGTAAGCTGGGCTTCCCTACTGCCAACCTCGAAACCCATGGCCTGCAAATGCCGCCTCACGGCGTCTATGCCATCAGAGCTGTTTTCCATGATGGCCGCACCTATTCCGGCGTCGCTAATGCCGGGCACCGGCCAACCGTGGACCGGGGCTCCGCCGTGCATCTGGAGGCCCACCTGTTCGACTACACCGGGGATTGCTACGGCGGTCAACTCGAGCTGATTTTCCACCAGCGGCTGCGCGGCGAAGTGCGCTTTGACTCCCTTGATGAACTGCAGGCTCAAATCTCCCGGGATACCGCTGCCGCGCGCCGGGCCCTCAGTTCCGAGCCCTTGCCAGCCTAACAAAACGCCCGCCGCACAGCCCTGGTAGCCCGGAGGCCCCGGAAAGCAGTGGCAGCCGCGCCACTCACTGCCAGAAATCGATCGCGCTGCGTCGAAGGCGCAGAAGGCCAGTCCTCACACCCGCTCCACGCGGTAAAATCCGGCTTAGCGCCATCAGTTTTTGGTCCAACGAACCCGACCACCCCGACCCGCCTCAATGAACTTTTTTTGAGGCGCGGTGTTTTTTGTGTAAAGCCCGCCGTCGCAGAAGCGAAGGACACTGCACACCCTTCCCGCCGATTCAACCACCCACTGCTCCCACCCTAACTACGACCTTTATGAAATGTAAGAATGCTGCACTCCTCGTCCTGTTGCTCTCAGTCTGGATCGCTCCCGGCCAGGGGCCGATCTCCCCTCCGGGGCCACCCGGGCCGCTCATGAAATCCCTCGCCCAGGTGGAGCCGCGGATTCCGATCTCTACAGCGGGCACCGTGATCACGGAGTCGGGGAACTACTATGTCACGAATGACCTCGTGGCCACGGTGTCCCCGGGATGGGTCATTGAGATCCGGGCCACGGCCACGAATGTGGTGCTGGACCTGAATGGCTTCACGCTTTCTGCTGCTCCGGGCGTGGTGGCGGTAGGCGGTGCCGCTCCTGTGGGGGTCTACCTGGCACCGCGCATGACGGGCACTGTGCAGATCAAAAATGGGCACATCCGGGGCGGTCGCGGTCTGCCGCTCTCCGACGGTTTACTCACAGGCGCTGGCCTTGCCTTTGGCGTTTTTGACTTTCCTCCCGTGGATTCCAGAGCCCTGACGCTGGTAGAGGATGTCACCTGCAGCGGGCTGGTGAATGCTATTCTGGCGGTCGGTGGAACGGTGCGCAACTGTCAGGTCACAGAGTCGAATATAGGCATCTCTGCTGCGCTGATCCAGCACTGCATGGTGCGGTGCCAGACTTCAGCACTGGAAGGGACTACGATTCAACACTGCTTCGCGGAGTGCAGGAGTGAGACCTCTACCTCTGCAGCGGTCTCCGGGGTGGACGTGCTTGGCTGCACGGTGAAGAGCGATGTTCCGGAATCTGTGGATGTGATCCGCGCGACGAGGGTCACGGATTGCACTGTGGCCACCAGGGTCAGCGAAGGCCGGGGAGGCATCCGTGCGGGCATCGTGACCAACTGCATTGCTTACCGCATTGATGCCGGCATCGCCGTGGGCTGTATCCGCACGACGGGCACCATCACAAACCGCTACAACATGCCATGATCACGCGGTTACTGAGTCTTTCACTGCTGACGGCGGGCTTTGTTTCTGCTGCGGATGGCACCTTCAATGATGCGCTGCATTTTTCGTGGCTGGCGAATGCCGGATGGGTGAACTGGAAGCCTGGTGGCGATAGCGCCAAGGTGGGGCTGAGTTTTTGTTCCGGCTGGATCTACAGTGCCAATGTGGGGTGGATCCACCTCGGGGACGGCTCGCCGGACAATGGCTGGAGCTACTCCGGGACCAGCGCCACAGACTACGGAGTGAATCTCGCGCCCGGCGGCCTGCTCACGGGCTATGCGTGGTGCCCTAATGCCGGGTGGATCAATTTTGAGCAAACGCATGGCAGGCCAAGCGTGAACATGGTCACCGGGGCATTGACGGGCTATGTGTGGAGCGCGAATCTGGGCTGGATGGAACTGAACGATTCCCAATTGGCCACGGACTCTATCACCTGCACAGATACCGATGGCGATGCGATCGATGATGCATGGGAGATGCAATATTGGACCAAGTTGACCGCTGCGGATGCGCTGTCGGATGCGGATCTGGATGGCGTTACCGATGGGGCTGAATTTTCCGGCGGCACCGATCCGCTGACACCGTCGGGTGGTCTGCAGATCAGCGATGCGGATTGGCGTCTGGGCGTTCCCCGGGTGAAGATCTTCTTCACGGCCGTGGCGACGCGCGTTTACAAGGCGCAGCTGAGCACGGATCTGCAGAGCTGGACAGACACGGACTCCGGATGGATAGGGGGCACTGGAAGCGTCTCCCTCTCTGTCTCGCTGCCAGCGGGGGAGCGGCGGGTGTTTGTCAGGGTGGCCGCGGCAAAACCCATTCCGGCTCCGTGATTGGTGATTGCGCTCTCTGGAATCGGTCAACATCCTGCGCCCGTGACTTCCACCCCGGATAATGACTCCTTTCTTCCCACCCGGCAGAGCCTGCTCTCACGCCTGCGGGAGTGGGATGACGAGAGTAGCTGGCGCGAATTTGTGGACACTTATGGAAAGCTTGTCTTCAACGTGGCCCGGCGCGCGGGCCTGCGCCGTGAAGAGAGTGAAGATGTGGTGCAGGATACCTTGCTTGCGGTGGCTAAACAGATGCCCGGCTTTAAGTATGATCGCAGCCGGGGCTCGTTCAAGTCGTGGCTGCAGACGATCGCGTGGCGGCGGATCCATGATCAGCGCCGCAAGGACTACCGCGATCCGCTGGGGAAAGTGGACATTGTACCGAAGGACCGCACGGCCCCCGTGGAGCTGGTGCCGGAGCCGGGCCCTCCGCCAGGTGGACTGGAGGTGTGGGACGATGAATGGCGCCAGCATTTGTTGAACCGGGCGATCATCCGCCTAGGGGGCAAGGTTTCGGCACGGCAGCGCCAGTTGTTTGAGCTGAGCATCGTCCAAGGATGGTCGCCGGCCAAGGTCTGTGAGGCCCTCGGTATTGGAATTTCCGCTTTCTATGTCGGACGTCACCGAGTGGGCCGGCTGGTAAAAAAGGAAATCGCGGCTCTCCGTAGTGAGCTGGGGGATTGAAGCGGGCTTGCGCCGTGCGCGGCGCTGGAAGAGATCAGCATCATGATCAACAGTGTTCCACTTCCAGTGCCCGATCACGAACTGGTGTCCGTGATCGGCCGTGGCAGCTATGGTGAAGTATGGCTGGCGCGGAACGTGATGGGGGCGCGCCGTGCGGTGAAAATCGTGCGCCGGGATTCCTTTGAAAGCGACCGTCCCTACCTCCGGGAGCTGGACGGCATCCGCCAGTTTGAGCCGCTCTCCCGCACTCATGAGGGCCTCGTGGATGTGCTCCACGTGGGCAGCAGGAGCGACTACTTTTACTACGTTATGGAATTGGCGGATGCGGAGAGTCCGGAGGGAAACTACCGCGCTCGCACGCTGGCCAGTGTGTTGGCGAATCAGGGGCGGTTGACGGTGGGAGAGTGTATTCACCTTGCTGAGATCCTCGTCGGCGGTCTGGCGCATCTGCATGAACGCGGGCTGCTGCACCGGGACGTCAAGCCGGCGAATATCATCTACGTCGAAGGTATACCGAAGCTCGCGGACATCGGCCTGGTGGCCCTCGCCGGGGCCTCGCGCAGCTTTGTGGGCACCGAGGGCTTTGTCCCGCGTGAGGGCATGGGCACGGAGTCTGCGGATATCTACAGCATGGGGAAGACACTCTATGAGGCGAATACGGGGATGGACCGCACGCAGTATCCGCGCCTGCCGGATGACTGGACGGAACAACCGGACCGGACGCAGCGGATCGAGATGAATGAAATCATCCTGCGGGCCTGTGAGGAAGATCCCGCGCAGCGCTATCCCACGGCCCGGGCGATGCTGGCGGACCTGAAGCTGCTGGGCAGTGGCCGCAGCGTGCGCCGGCTGCGCGCGATGGAGCGGGGCTTTGCCCGGGCGCGGGCCGGGCTGGCGATCGCGGCGGCCTCGACGGTGATCGCAGGGATCGCATGGGCGTGGATGAGCCGGCGGGCGGCGGGGCTGAGTGAGGCGAATACGGCCGCGCGCTACAATCTGGTGCAGGCCCAGCTGGCCAGTGCCAGCGGGCACAACGCCTCAGACACCGGCGGCGGAAAATCCCTCGCGCTGCGCAGCGTGAGCGCCGGAGCGGCCGCGCTGGCAGATCTCACCACGCTAGCCGCGGCAGAGCAGCACGCCCTCACGCTAGCGCTGCGGCGGGAGGCGGCGCGGGCTCTGGGGCGGGTGGATCTGCGCCCTTTGGTGACCATCGGCGGCGGGGAGGATGAACGGGCCTTTGCCGACCTTCCCCGCCGCCGCTGTCTGTTAGTGAGGGTGGATGGCAGGAGCGAGTGGCATTCTGCCGGCGGCGGGCCGCCTGCTCCGGGCCCGCAGATCGATCAGCCGCCAGCCGCGTGGCGCAGCGGCCACATGGCACCGGACGCGCGCCACCTTGCCGTGGCGCGGATGACCTTTGGCGGGATGCGCACAGAGATCATCAGTATGGACACGGGCACCACCATCGCGGGCGGATCCTTTGCCGGGTCGACCGGCTGGGCCGGGTGGCTGGATGGCGGCCGGACGCTGGTCTGGATCAGCGCGGATGGCACTGTCCACGGCGTGCCCGTGGTGGAGAATGCGCGGCAATTCAAATACAGCACGCAGCAACCGGCGGGCGAGGCGGCGGCGCTTTCGCCGGACGGAGCCGCGCTGGCGCTCACCATCCGGATCGGGGGCCGCACCAACATCGCCGTCATGTCGCTGCGGGACGGTGTACTGCTCAACACATGGGAAGACACAGGCTGCGCCTGCCTCGCGTGGAGCCCGGACGGACTGCGGCTCGCGGCAGGCAGCAGTACGCACATCGCCGTGTCCATGGCGGATGGCTCCGGCCAGCCACTGATCCTGCCGGGTCTCACAGGTCACTTCCATGCCGTGCGCGGCGTGACGTTTCTCCGCACGCGGCACTGGCTGCTGAGCATGGGCTATGACGGCACCAGCCTGCTCTGGGATGCCGAGACTGCGCGCGTCATCTGCCGTCTGCCCATCGCGGGTGAGCGGCCGGAATTCGACGCCCAGGGCATCGCCGCATGGGGGGATTGGGAAAACTCGTCGGTCACGATGGCCGCGATGGAATGCAGTCCGTGTGTGCGGTGGTTGCATGGATACTCCGATGACGTGCGCCCGCCGGTCTTCAGCCCGGATGAGACTCAAATCGCCTGTGGCGCGGGCAGTGGAGTCTCGACGTGGACCCTCGCGGACGACCAGCCATTCCCCCCACCGGTGGCGCATCCTGCCGGGGGACCGGCCACGCCTGAATACAACGCCGCAGGCCGCCTGACACTGCTGCCGGGATGCCTCGGCCTAGCCACCAGTGCGGATGGACGCAGGCGGTTCACCAGCACGCGGGACGGTGTCGAGGTCACGGTGGACGGTACGCCTGGAGTGGTCATCAACGGCGGCGCGGCTGCCGACAACGATCCTTCCACAGCCTGCGGTCCGCTCGGCGACTGGATCGCCGTGGGTTCCTTCCGCCGGAATGCATGGGAGGTGTTCAATGTGGAAGGGCGCCGCATCGCCCACGGCTCGCTGCGCACCGGCGGCAGCGTGTCCGCCTCGCCCGACGGCTCATGGCTCACGGTGTGCGACGGGGTCTCACTCCAGCTCATCGACACGGCCACCTGGCAGCGGGTCCGCACGTGGCCGCGGGAACACAGCACCGGCCTGCGCGGACCGTCCAGCTTTTCTCCTAACAGGCGGCTCCTAGCATGGCTGCGCACACGCACGGAGATCGTCATCACCGACACGACCACCTGGGAGGAAGTCCTGATCCTTGCTCTACCGGACCTGACCCCGGTGACCGGCTTGACCTTCAGCCCGCGCGGCCGCTGGCTGGGAGCCACCGGCGCATTGGGCACGGTGGCCGTGTGGGACTGGCCGGCGCTGAGCCGTGAGCTGGAAAAAATGGGCCTCGGAGCCCTGCCATCAGCCCAGCCCCCGTGAGTCCGTCATGGGAAGCCTTTATACCGGGGGGTGGGCGCGACCGTAGTGACGGTAATGGCTTTCTGCGGGTTCCGTGCTGAGGTGCTGGACTGCTTATTAGTTGGTTGGTTGGCCGAAATGTTTATTGATGCATGCGCAGACGGTAGAATCTATCCGTCGGCAGTTGTGCCGTAGCCTTCAAATCAATAATCCCGAGGACTTTTTTGCGATCAGGCGAAAAAATGTTGCCTATCTGCGAATATTGAATCCTTGGGAGGGGAAGAATCAGCAGATCACGCCAGCCACTGTCCACTCGAGCAGATGTCTCCACGGTTATGAGGCCAGAATTGGCGCGCAGATTCCATGGAAATGTCAGGATATTCCGTGGGCCGTCAGGGGTCCACTCCCTGACCATCGAAAGCTGATCCTTGGCATCTTGGACGACTGGAGATGTGCCGAAGATGTATTCCTGTAAGTTTGTGAGGCCATCCCCGTCCGGGTCTGCGCTGGCGCCGGTGATGGCTGCAGAGTTCATCTGCTCTGGGGTAAAGCTGAGCCTCATCCACCCGCTCAGATCAAGGTCCGGCGAGGCCACTGCAGCGGCCCCGGGGCTGCCATTATCGAACCGACTGGCGGAGACTCTGAACCCTTGGCTGAGGAAAGGCCGGAGGAGTTCGAGCGATTTCCCATAGCCATCAGTTTCGAACGGCTTGTCATCGTATAGGACCCAGCTCAGTCCGCTACCGTCTGCAGCATGAAGCTCTAAGTCTTCTCCGCCGTCTGAGAGCCTGCCGGAGCGGAAGGGGTGCATCGTCCAGCCAGCGAGGGGGATATGCGTGCCATAGCGGGCCGCAAAAGCGTGCGGGTGAGCAGCGATGACAGCGTATTGATCCGGAGCCAAAACCAGTGCCCCCGATGAAGGGAAATCAAAATCAATTCCGGTAAGGTAAATCCCGGCAAGGTCCATCGGCTGATTCGACTGGTTGTGGAGTTCGATAAACTCAAAATCGTTTTCAATAAATCCTTTCGCCGCCTCTGCCGGAGTCGGGGGGGACGGGTGATACATTAT
>JAYVJI010000834.1:0-1742 GCA_043769435.1 Verrucomicrobiota bacterium | reverse complement strand
GCGTCTCGTCGCTGCCGCACAGACTTACCCACTACCTAGCGACCCACGGCCAATTTAACCCAGGCCAAAATTTCTGAAGATTTCCATGAAACTGTGTCTCATCATCGTTTTTAATCATCGCTTTGACCGCAATCTTCCGCGGTTGAGAGATTACTATGCAGGCCGGTTCTCCAGGATCTTTTTCCTCATGCCTTTCGCCGATGATCTCGAAACAATTGAAGAAGATGTCATTTCCGTTCATCACGGATCTTATCTTTTCCAAGGATTTTTCGGCGAGGCGAGGAAGCGTCTGGCGGATGTGGCATGCGACGGTTATGTGGTGATTGGCGACGACCTGCTCTTGAATCCGACACTCTCGGAAAGCAACCTCCACGAGAAGATGGGAATCAAGCCAACGGACGGTTACACCAAAAGCCTTGCTTCTCTTTACGACGCCCCGCTTTCATGGTCCCGGGTGCGAACGACCTTCCGTGCTTTTTTTCCCGACGGCCTGGAATGGCACAGGCTCCTGCCATCGCGTGAGGAAGCGATGGAGAAATCGAAACACTATGGCATCACGCACCGGATGCTGGGCTGGAGAAACATTCCGTCTCCGTTCTCCCGGACGGGCCTCTCCAGCATGGGCACAGCGCTAGCTTGGTTTGCGGAACGAAACCATGCCCGCCGCTTGTTCGCCTTCGGCAAAGCAGAGGTTCCCTATCCGGCTTTTTATGGCTACTCGGATTTCCTGATCATTCCGGCAGCCGCGTGGGATGCATTTGGCCGTTACTGCGAGGCCACTGCTGCAATGCAGCTTTTCGTCGAGGCCGCCCTGCCGCTTGCCATGGTGCTGGCCTGCGACCATGTGGAAACGGAGCTCGCCTACGGCACACTTTTCGATGCCCCTTCCCCGGTGAGGCGACTCCCGATGAAGGGCGTTGAACTGCAGTGGAATGACCACGACCGTCAGGACTTCGAGACCCGCTACGACCTCAGCTTGACCCGCCTGATCAGGGAGTTTCCCGATGACGTTCTGTATTTCCATCCGGTGAAACTCTCGAAATGGAAACAAGATCCCTCTAACTGATACTTATCCCCTAATCCACACCACTATCCCCATGCCATCCTCCGCAGCCATTCCCTTTTCCGCAGGCGCGCTTGTCGTCACCAGTATCTCCGCCCCCAATCCCGTTCTGCGCAGCCTTGCCGAAGGCTGCCTCCGGCATGGTGCCCGTTTCATCGTCACCGGCGACACCAAGAGCCCTTCTGATTTTTCCTTGGAAGGATGCGAATACCTCGGCATGGAAGACCAGCGGAAACTCCCATTCACCTATGCGGTCCTCTGTCCGGAACGCTCTTACACCCGCAAAAACATCGCGTATCTGAGCGCCATCGCCGGCAAGGCCGCCTTCATCGTGGAGACCGATGACGACAACTTCCCCCGCGAAGCATTCTGGGGCGCACGCGATCCGCAGATGGATGGCGACCTCACCCGGACGGAAGGCTGGACCAACGCCTACTCCTGGTTCACCGAAGATTTCATTTATCCCCGAGGATTCCCCCTGCGCGACGCCCGTGCGGAAGCCGCAAACCGGCGTGACCGCCGTCCGGGCGGATCCAATCTCTGCCCGATCCAACAAGGGCTCGCCGACGAGAACCCGGACGTGGACGCGGTCTACCGGATGCTTTATCCCCTTCCCTTCAATTTCAAGGAAGAGGACCCCCTGCTGCTGGGAAAAGGCCAGTGGTGTCCATTCAACAGC
>JAYVJI010000833.1:0-4401 GCA_043769435.1 Verrucomicrobiota bacterium | reverse complement strand
GGTCAGCGGAAAGGCCTTTTGAGAACCGAGCGGCAATTTTTCTACGGCACTGAATTGCCGATTCATTTCCGCCCCCATCAGCTCGATCCATTCCTCACTGGCGACGAGATCTTCGACTGCGTTGTCAGGACTTACCGTGCTTGAAGGAGGCGCTTTCTTGCAGGCGAAGAAGAACAGGCCTAGGCATCCAAAGAGCGGAAAAATGTGAGAGTTTCTAAAAAGCATTCAAAGAGGAAACGTGAGATTGGGCATTTTAGGCCGGGTTCGCTACCGGGGCATCGTATGGCTGACAATGGAATGGAAAATAAATGCCTCGCGTCCGAGGGGCCTCCGAAAAATATTTTCAATCATTTTGTCCGGGTGGGCTGCGGGATTCCGAAAAGACCTAGGAAGCGTCGGCTCCACCCGGTGACGGCGGACTTCTCAGATCAAATAAATCAAAATCAACGCACTCAAAATGAAACTTACTCTCTTGCTCTCCACTCTCGGCACTGCGGCATTCCTCCTCAGCGCATCGCTACCCGCCATGGCTGCGGTCACTACCTTTACAGACTCATCGCCAGGCACCTCATGGATTTCGACGAAGGTGACGGATACCACAGCGGGTTCGGCAGCCACCTTCTCTATCGTAAACCAAGGCAGCGGTGGAAACACCGGTGCCTACCGCCAAGTGACGCACACCTTCGGATTTGGGGGACTGGGCGTGGCCCATCTGCCGGATACCACGACCACCACGGCGCAGCAGTTCTGCTGGTATCCGATCTCCCAGGGCGAGGTGCTCACGATAGACTACTGCTATGATTTGGTCCATACGACCGGTAATGGTTCCAGCGCTGTGGCCTACACGATGATGATCCAGCAGGGGGGCAATTACTACCGCCCCGCCCAGGACGCGATATTTAATACAACTTGGACAAGCTACAGCCGGTTTGGCCTCACAGCGAATGACTTTTCCAGGGTCCAGCCGAATTCACTGCTGCTGGATACGACACAACATCCGGATTTTTCTGCCGGTGCCCCAACGCTCATCCTGGGCTATTGGTCGGGCAACAGCCACACGTCTTTCGGCGCGACCGCCACGACCATCAGCGGCATGGACAATTTCCGCATCAACCTCCACCATGCAGTCCCGGAGCCCTCTGCGGCGCTGCTTGGTGTGGGAGCCGCGGGTCTAATGCTCGTCCGCCGCCGCCGCCTCTAGGTTCTTTAGGACTTCTGGCTACAGCATCTGTCATCGAACGATGACAGATGCCGTAGCCTACTAACAAACAGGGTTGTTTAGAACTTCCTTAAAACCTCGCACTCCGCCTCACGGCGGCTCTTCCCATTCAAGCAGCATGTCCCCTTGCTTCGGGTGTGGGTGTGCGATGAGGGCCGATGCTGTTTAGGGTGCGAATGAGTTCTGAACGGCGCGTGGCGCGTCGTGGCTTATTACATTAGAAACGGCAAAATCCACCGCTGTGATCAGAGGAAAGACCTTTTGAGAATCGAGCGGCAATCTCTCCACGGTCGTCTCGGTCGTCTCCCCATTGGGCGTCTATTTTCCAGTGGATTTTATTCTCTACGCTCCAGTGGCTGCGGCTAGCATGGCTTGCACCACACGCATCTCGTGGCCTTTCGGTGGGTGGTGAGGTCTTCATGTGGAAACGAGTTCAGGGATTTTGCGATGCGCGAATGCGGAGCCAACCTCGGGCACTGGATGGGAAGACGATGCGTTGCGTGAGTCGTTCCGTGACGCCGTCGCCGGTGGGTTCAGGGCCGACGATGATGGCCCCGGTCGCGGTCGTCCATGGCCCTGCGGTGTCGGTGGCCGATTGCACGACATAGGATAATTGACGGGCGGCGGCATCGAGGCGTCTTCGCCATGTTAGGTCTAACGTAGGCAGGCTGGGCATGTCCGCACGCATGACCGTAGCTTGCTGGAGGATGGCGTCGGCAGGGTTGGTTGGATTGCCGCCGAAAACGTACTCGGTGAAATTGGAAAGGCCGTCGCGATCTGGGTCGTGATAGGGTTCGATGCCTCCTGATCCTAACGCTTGATAGCCTGCGATCCATTGTGAGAAGTCGAGCGTGGCTGGAGCTAGCGTCGTTTCGGAGGCGGTCGATGACCATGCCTCGCCGCCGGAATGGCTCGCTGAGTAGCGCACGTAGTAGAGAGTGGAGGGTTGTAGGTTAGCGATCGCATAGACGAATTGCCCAGTGGAGAGCGAGCTGGGAAGGGGGCCTGAATTTTCCCATGCGATGGGAGCACTGCCGCCGTCGATACGGCCCCACCAGATCGTTACGTTCACCGTGGTTGATCCGCCGGTGGAAGTAATCTCGCCTCGCAGCGAGAGGGTTTGCGAATTAGGTCCGTTGGTGATTGATGGCGCACTGAGGCTTGGCAGGTCTGGCACCGCCTCTGTTCCGCCGGCGGACCAGACGAGTTCCGGCACGATGAGAAGATCCGAGCTGGAGGCGGCTTCGTTCAGCGCTTGGATGGCGAGCGTATTGTTTCCGCTGATGAGCGAGGGGATGAATTCGGTGATGTCTTCGTCGCGGAACGTGACGGCATCATCTTCGGCGCGCGTGGTGGTGGAAGTCGAGTTCCAGACGACCGGGTCGGGAGCGCTGCGCCGCACAGACCGTGTGCCATTCAGCCATGCGACATAGCCGTCATCGTATTTCATGCGAAGCGTCAGGCGACCAACGCGTGAGGCATCTGGAAGAGTGAACGGCAGGCGGATAAAAAGTGAGGGCTGAAGATTGAGCATCGCGCCTTCTACATCCGTCGTGAGGAGGGCGTCGTAGTCGGCATTCGTGTCGTAGCCGATGCCGGTGAAACCAGCGTTCCATGCCGCGTCATCGAAGAGGCGTTGCGTCCAGTTGAGACCATCTGCAGGGGCGCTAGTGGGCACGCGCCAGCGAAGCGCTGCCCCTTCGGCGATGAGTGCGGACTCCAACGTGACCCGGATCGTCGTGGTGGTGGTCAGCGGACCGGCGGAACTATCGGTGGCTGTTACCGATAGGGTAAAACGAGGGTTGGTCGAGATGTTGAGCGCTCCACTATTGCTGACGGTGAGGACGCGATCCACGAGCGTAAAAGCACCGCCGATATTTCCGGCGGTGATGGCCAGTGTGAAGGCGTCGCTCTCGGGATCATTCACGATGAGTGAGCCGATGTTCGTTCCGTTTGGCGAGCTGCTGCGGGCGATGAAATACTGCGGCAAGAACAACGGGGCTTCGTTGGCATTCGCAAGATTCACGATGACGGAGGCTTCGGTGAAAAATTGGGGATCCGCAGCCTCACTCACGCGGACCTTGAGGTCGAAGACAGGTCGGGCCTCGAAGTCGAGTGCGAACGGTGTCGCGACCGTGAGCGTGCCACTTATGGGATCGAGCGCGAAGGCGTTGAGGAGATTTCCGCTCGTGATGGAATAGCGAAGTGGCGCGCCCTCGGGGTCGGTCGCGGTGAGGGTGCCAATGACGGTGCCGACCGGTGCGTTTTCATTGAGCGAGAGAACGGGGAAATTGGCGACTGGCACGAAGTTTTCTGCGGTCACGCTGAGCGTGCCTTCGGCGTGGGCTCCGCTGGCATCCGTGGCACGCACGGTGATTGCGGCGGAGCCGGAAAGGGTGCCCGGAAAGGCGAGGGTGAGGAAGCGCGGCGAGGTTCCATTGATCGTGACGGAAGAGAAGAGCGAGGGATTGGAATTCGCGATGATGCTAAAACTAAGCGCGTCGTCCGAGGCATTGGGATCGCCGAAGACATCATGTAGATTGACGGAAATCGGCGGAGAACTAATCGGGACACGGCGGGCGCTGAAGCCTGCGCACCATGGCGCGCCGGGGTCATTGCCGGTGATGACGACGGGGGCTTCGCGCCATGTGCGGACGAGGCCATCGAAGGCTTCGAGCCGGATGTGCCACGTGCCCTGAGATGGTGAGGTGAAGGGCGTGAGCAGGGCGGCTGGCGTTGCGAAGTTGAATCCATTCGTCCCCCGTGCGCTCCATGCGAGGGCGGGTGTGGCGAGCAGTTTTCCTTCATCGTTCACGACGGGGTTGAGCACATTCGTATGCAGGCTGCGGCTGCCGCTGGTGATGGGGCCATCGCCCATCGTGATGGTCGGTCCGCGATTGTCCGTGAGTCGCGCGAGGGCGCGCACTTCGTCGCCGGACAATGGACGAGAGTAGACGCGCACATCATCGACACCTCCGCGCCAATATTCCACGGATCCATTGCGCACGGTGCGCCCGATCGCCATGTTATTGAGTTCTGAGACGGCACTGAAAAACGGACGGATGCCCTCGCGCACCAACTCGCCGTCGAGGTAGAGCTTGGCATTCCGGGAAGCATCGACGGTGACAGCGGCGTGATGCCAAGCATCGTCATTGACCGAGCCCGGTGACGAGAGGCTGGCG
>JAYVJI010000832.1:0-4247 GCA_043769435.1 Verrucomicrobiota bacterium | reverse complement strand
GTAAAGTATTTGACGTTTACACCCAGCCCGCCAGCATCCGGGACCGCATCAAGGAATCCCTAGGAGATTTTCCTTTTCCTGCATTTTGGGGACCCATGGCCGGCATTGCTTCCTCAAAATGGATCGCTGATTCCGCCCGCTGGATTGAAGAAAAATACTGGCCGAATCTCAGCCTGGTCTATTTGCCCCATCTGGACTATAATTTGCAGCGCCTCGGACCGGATGACCCGGCGATTAAGGATGATCTGCTGGCCATCGACGGGGTGGTGGGTGACCTCATTCAGTTCTATAAAAACCGGGCCATCCGCGTGATTTTGCTGAGCGAATATGGCATCACCGCTGTGGATCGCGCGGTCCACATCAACAAGATTTTGCGCCAGCACGGGTGGATCGCCATCCGTGAGGAAATGGGCCGCGAGCTGCTGGACTGCGGCGCCAGTAGGGCCTTCGCCATGGCGGACCATCAGGTGGCACATGTTTATTTGAATGACCCGTCCATCCTGGCGGAGGTCCGCGAAGTCCTCGAGCAGGTGCCTGGGATCGAAAGCGTGATCGATGGGATCTGGAAGGCCAGTGTCGGCCTGGACCACCAGCGCTCGGGAGATTTGATTTGCGTCGCGGACGATCACTCCTGGTTTACTTACTATTATTGGGAAGATGACGCGAAGGCTCCGGATTTCGCGCGCTGCGTGGACATTCACCGGAAGCCGGGCTATGATCCCGTGGAACTATTTCTCGATCCCTCCCTGAAGCATCCCCGGCTCTCAGTGGGCAGCCGGTTGATGAAGAAAAAGCTGGGGCTGCGTTACCTGATGGACGTGATCCCACTGGATGCCAGCCTCGTGAAGGGCAGCCACGGGCGTGTCCCTAGGGACCGGTATGACTGGCCGATACTGGCCGGTGATTTACCTCATCTGGGGGACCGCGAGTATATCCCGGCCACTCAGGTGTACCATGAACTGCTCTATGCGGTGCAACGCCAGATCGCGGAGTGACCCTATGCCTGCAGCTGTCTCCAACGTTCCCCGGCGCACCCGTTTTCGCCCCTGCATCGACCTCCATGATGGCCGGGTAAAGCAGATCGTAGGAGGCAGCCTGACGGATTCCGGCGCCGGATTACAAACCCATTTCGAAAGTGATAAACCAGCAGAGTTTTACGCCGGACTATACCGGGAGGACGGGCTGACCGGGGGGCATGTCATCATGCTGGGGCCGGGCAACGAAGCCGCCGCGTGCGCCGCCCTCGGATCGTGGCCACAGGGGTTGCAGGCTGGCGGGGGCATCCATGCGGGAAATGCGGCACGCTGGCTGGAGGCAGGCGCCTCCCACGTCATCGTCACTTCATGGCTGTTCTCACCGGATGGCATTTTCCTTCCCGCCCGGCTCCGCGAGATGGAGCGCACCACTGGACGTGACCGGCTGGTGATCGATCTCTCCTGCCGGAGTGATCCCGATGGCGGCTGGACCGTGTGCATGAACCGCTGGCAAACCCGGACCACGCTGCCAGTAACGCCAGCTGTCCTGGATGACCTCGCGGCACACGCGGATGAGTTTTTGATTCACGCGGCTGATGTGGAGGGGAAGTGTCAGGGTATGGACACCGGTTTGCTGGCTATGCTCGGCGCGTGGGGAGGCCTGCCCGTAACTTATGCCGGCGGTGCCCGCAGCCTCCATGATCTGCAATTGGCCCAGGACCTCAGCCAGGGCCGGGTGGATGTGACCATCGGTAGCGCCTTGGACATCTTCGGAGGCTCGGGGGTTAGCTACGTGGATTGCCTCGCATGGAACCGGTCCAATGATGGAAGCCGGCCATTTTAGTTAGTTAGTTAGTTAGGAGTGTTAGGAGTGTTAGGATTAATTTTTCTGCCTCTTCTCTCGGTCTGCCCCTCACCGGTCAAGTGCTTCACCCTTGGCCAGGCAGTGCCTCCACCCGCAGGAGAACAGGTTCCCCATGCACTGAAGGGAGTGCAGCGATAACGGCGACCGCCTTCCGCATTTTTCCAAAAGGCGCCCGATGCAGCATGAGCATGATATCCGCGTTCCCTCCTGCCGTCACCTCAGGCTGCTGGATGGAGAGGATCCCTATGCCTTCCTGCGCCAGGACCCCCGCTATGGCGGCGACCACTCCTGGCTGGTCCTGCACATGCAGCCGCAGGTAGTAGCCGGACACTGTTTCTTCAACAGGAAGGCTCTCTCCGTATTTTCCTCGGGGGACAAAACCGGTATTTTTTCCGGCCTCATTGATCAGGTTGTCGGCGGCGTCAGCTAGGTCGCTGATCACGCTGCTGCTGGTGGCATCTTGGCCGGCCCCGCTGCCGTAAAAGAGGGTCTCGCCCACGATGTCGCCGTAGACCGCCACGGCGTTCATCACACCATTGATGTTCGCTAGAATCGCCCGGCGGTGGACGAGGCAGGGCTGCACTCTGACTTCTATCCGGGTGCCGTTGAGCTTCACGACTCCCAGCAGGCGGATGGCGTAGCCCGTGTTACGGGCAAAGGCCAGATCAGCCTGGGTGATGCGGGAAATCCCCTCCACATAGATGTCAGACGGCTTCACCCAGTGCCCATAGCTCAACCATGCCAGCACGATGGCCTTGTGGCCGGCATCCCAGCCTGAAACGTCGAGGTAGGGGTCCGCCTCTGCATAGCCTGCGGCCTGAGCCTCAGCCAGGGCGGCATCATAGCTGAGCCCGGCATCCGCCATGCGGCTGAGAATGTAGTTAGTGGTGCCGTTGAGTATGCCGTAGATCGCCAGGATGTTGTTCCCGATCAGCGCCTCGCGGACAGCCTTGATGATGGGGATGCCTCCCGCCACTGCGGCTTCAAAATAAAGCGGGACATCCGCCTGCTCGGCCATGTGGACCAACTCCAGTCCATGCTCTGCAAGCAGCGCCTTGTTGCCGGTGACCACCGCCTTGCCGTGGGCGATAGCTGTTTTCACCAACTCATACGCCTCCGTCGTGCCGCCTATCAGCTCGACCACTACCTTGATTTCAGGATCCGCCACCAGCTCTCTCCAGTCTGTTGTCAGCAGATCAGCGGGCACCCCCGCCGCGAGATGACGTTCCTTGTGAGCCACCGCGATCCGTTTTACTTCAAGCTGCACCCCCGTGCGCGACGCCACCAGATCCCCGTTTTTCAGAAGATTTTTGTAAACACCCATGCCCACATTGCCGAGGCCGGCCAGTCCGTATTTCACAGTTTTCAGCATTGGATCAGTATAGTTTGGTGAGTTGTAGCGACAAGTGAGGTAGTCTGTTTTTCGTTTTTCAAAACATACCGCGCGTAGCCTCCTGCTAGCGCAGCGACAGTGCCGGGAGATTCATGGCAGCCATGCCGTCACGGCACTGCTCTCATGGTTGTCAGGACTGAGCGGCGGCAACGATGTGGCCTGCGGTCATGCCCAGTTCTTTCATCACGGTATTCCCCGGTGCACTGATGCCAAAGCGGTCGATCCCTAACACCTTGCCTGCGGTGCCGGCGTACTTCCACCACAGGCCGGAGACACCGGCCTCTATGGCAATACGGTGGGTGCAGGAAGCGGGCAGCACTTCGTTACGGTAGCTGGCGGGCTGGCGGTCAAACCGCTCCATGCACGGCATGGAAACGACCCGGGTGCCGGCGCCAAGCTGCTTAGCGGCCTCCACAGCATGCTGCACTTCAGACCCTGTGGCCATGATGATGGTCTCCAGATTCCCGGTTTCGTGAACGAGAATGTAGGCCCCGCGCAGGGTTCCCTGCCGACGCACAGCGGCCGGGGCAAACCCGTTGATAGGAAGATCCTGACGGCTCAGCGCAAGAAGCGTCGGCCCGTCCTGGCGGGTGAAGGCGGCAGCAAAGGCGGCAGCAGTCTCCTCAGCATCTCCGGGCCGGATCACGTCCAGATTTGGAATGAGGCGCAGGCCACTGACGGTTTCCACAGGCTGGTGGGTAGGGCCGTCCTCTCCCACTCCCACACTGTCATGAGTGAAGATATACGTGACGGGGAGTGAGGCCAGAGCGGCAAGCCGGATGCTGGGGCGGCAGTAGTCGGCAAAAACAAGAAAGGTGGCTCCGCTGGCGAGGAAGATCCCGTCATAGGCGATGCCATTGCAGATGGCCCCCATGGCGTGCTCGCGGATCCCGAACCAGATGTTCCTGCCCGTCGGGTTGCTGCGGCTGAAGTCACCGCCATCCTTGATGTAGTTTTTGGTGGAGCCGAAGAGGTCTGCGCTTCCTGTGATGAGGTTAGGCACAGCTTTGAGATC
>JAYVJI010000831.1:0-3723 GCA_043769435.1 Verrucomicrobiota bacterium | reverse complement strand
CCTATCCGCCATGCGCCACCACTTCACCTCCTTCACCCGCCTCCTTGCTACCGCTGCCCTGGGCGCAACGCTCCTGCCCGCTGTCGCGGATGAAAACATGTTCGGCTACACCTACGGCGCGGATACCCTGCCCAAGGGCAAGTTCGAACTCTACAATTGGACCACGTGGCGGCATAACAAGGACCAGGGGGAATACAATGCCCTCGATATCCAGATCGAATTGGAATACGGAATCACCGACCGCTTCCAGACCAGCACCTATCTGATGTTCGATGCCCGCGATCAGTCCGGCCTCGACCCTGGGGAATACGGGGACATCAGCGCTATTCGCTTTGACGGCATCAAGCAATCATTTAAATATAACGTCCTCAGTACCTACAAGGACCCGATCGGCCTAGCCTTGTATTTCGAGCCCGGGTATAGCAAATTTCACAAGGTTACCGGCGAGCGCATTGACGAATTTGAGGTGGAAACTCAGCTCATCATTCAGAAAAACTTCTTCGACGATACCCTGATTTATGCGATCAATCTGACCCCGGAGTTTGAGTGGTATTTCCCGGAGGGCGGCTCCACGGAAACCGAGTTTGTCTTTGAGGTCACGCAGGGTATAACCTATCGCTTTGCGCCCCGGTGGTTTGCCGGGCTGGAGTGCCGCTATCACACGGAATTTCCTGAATACGGAGCCCAGGAACACCAAGCCGTCTTCATCGGGCCCACGCTCCACTATGGCAGCCAATCGTGGTGGGCCACCCTGACATGGATGCCGCAGATCTTTGGCGAGCCTAATGAAAACGGCAGCCACTTGCATTTCGGTGAACACGAGCAGAGCGAACTGCGCCTGAAAATCGGCTACAACTTCTAACACCTGCTGCCGTTCCTCTCCGTCTCCACATTCCTATGCACAAAAGACAATTCCTGCGCGTCCTCACTCCGGCATTCCTCGCGGGGGTCACCGTGGTGCGCGCGGAGACCTACCTCACAGTAGACCAGGCCGGGCGGATGCTGTGCGAGGGCGAGAAGCTGACGGCGGCCGGGATCACCCTCACCGCTGCACAGAAAAAAGCCATCCAGGACGCCAGCGGAGTGCGCGTGCGCAGCCTCACGCTCCAGGCATGGAAGACCTCCAGCGGCGGATGGTTCATCGTGGACCAAGTGCTGGGGAAGCACGAATACATCGACTACGCCATCGCACTGAAGGCTGATGGAAGCGTGCGCGGTATCGAAATCCTAACATACCGCGAGACCTACGGCAGCGAGATCAACAACGCGAAATGGCGCGCCCAGTTCACCGGGAAAAAAGCCGGAGCAGCACTCAAGCTCGACGACGATATCCGGAACATTTCCGGGGCTACTCTCTCCAGCAATCACATCACGGAAGGCGTGCGCCGCATAGTCCACACATGGGCGCTAGCCCTCAAAGACCGCTAGGCTCCATGCCCGCCCGCCCCGTCCTCACGATCAAACGCTGCCGCCCTCAGCTAGGCACGTTTGTGGAGATCACCGCAGGCGGCGCGCAGCCGGAAGCGACCCTCCACCGCGCTGCGGACAAGGCGTTTGAGATGATCGGCTGCGTGCAGGCGCTCATGAGTTATCACGACCGGGCCAGCGAAGTAAGCCGGCTCAATCAATGCGGCCACCTCTCTCCCATGGCGGTCCATCCCTGGACATGGCAGGTGCTCTCCACCGCGCTGGATCTCAGCCGGGAAACGGACGGCGTCTTTGATATCAGCATCGCCCGGCATCTGGTGAGGACCGGCTATCTCCCGGCTCAGGCGGCAGAGCCTAACGAAGAAGTGCCCGGCACATGGGAGGACATCCAGCTGCTTGATGGCCACCGCGTCTTTTTCCAAAAGCCGCTGCAAATCGACCTCGGCGGCATCGCCAAAGGGTTTGCGATCGACAAAGCCGCCGACTGGCTGGAGACCTGCGGACTGACCCACGCCGTGGTGAATGCCGGCGGCGACCTGCGCGTGATCGGCCATGGTCCTGCCACCGCCGTGGGCCTGCGGCATCCCGCCTCGCCCTTCGCCCCGGCCCTGCCCGCCACCATGCTGCGCCGCGCCCTCGCCACCAGCGCCATCTATTTTTCGCGGAGAAAAATAGGTCAGCACACCGTCAGCCCCATCGTCCATCCACGCACTGGACGGCCCGTGCGGCGTGGCACCAGCGTCAGCGTTTTCGCCCCCACCTGCATGGAGGCAGACGCCCTGACAAAAACCGTGCTGCTCACCGCCCAGGACGTCTGGACCCGGCTCCTCACCACGCGGGATGCCGTAGCCCTGCTGCTCTCCCCCACCGGCGAGCAGATCCTCTACCCCGCATGAGCCACCGCACCGGACTCCACTTTTCCCGGTCTGCCCGGTGGGTTCTTTCGCTAGTTTTCCTCACCAGCCTGACCACCGGACTCACGTGGTATTACCTGCAGCATTGGGGTCAGGTGGAAGGGGAGTGGGGAGACCTTGCCCCGCATCCCTGGCAAAAAAACCTCCTGCGTGTCCACGGTGCCTCTGCCTTTGCCGTACTGATGTCCTGCGGCTTCCTCATCGCCCGCCACCTTCCCCCCGCCTGGCGCACCCGCCGCCAACGCCTCAGCGGCCTGCCCCTCACCGCCCTCATTGGCATCATGATCACCAGCGGCTACGCCCTCTACTACGGTAGCGAGGAAGTCCACGCCCTCGCCGGCCAGATCCACCTTTACACTGGCCTGTCCCTCCCCTGGGTCCTCATCGCCCACATCCTGAAGCGCCGCCGGTGATATATATATTTTGCACAGTATAAGCAATTTAGCGAGCAACCCAAAAGGACATAAAGCCACAGGGCGAACGTTGAAGTCCGCGTCCTGCACCATCGCGACGAGGATCATGCGCTTGCCCTGAAAGCGCATGAAGGCCTGCGAGAGGACACACCCCGGAAGGGCTGGAAGGAGCCACTTGAAAATCTAGACTCCCATTCTTCGAATCCAAGTTGTTCATTCGTAGATCAAGTGCTGGACGGGGAGAAAAGGGGCAATTCAGAGGCTGCGGATCCATTCTAGATAGTCCTCAATGTTGCCGCCAAACCCGGAGCGCGAGCCGAGGATCGTGCCGCTGCCGTTCATCACTATCAGGGTGGGGAATCCTTTTATTCCTGGGAGTTTGAGTAGGTCTTCATGGGCGGGAGAGGTGGCTTGTCCGCCATTTGGATAGTCGTATTTTTGAAAAACAATCTCGGCGTCGGCGAAGGTTTGCCATTCCTCAGAACTCCGCATGCCGCGCTCCATCGCCTGGCAGGGAGGGCACCAGTTGGTGCCTGTGAGGAGGATCACCAGCTTTCGTTTCAGCGATTTTGCCTTCGTCACCTGCGCGGCAATGCTCTTGGGCGCATCACCGCCGCTACTGCTCCCCCCGCCGCCGCGCATGGTTTTCACGGCGAAATAAGTGACAGCAATAATAAGGATGAGTTTAACCCATGAATTCATACTAGCATTTATGGCAGGTCATAAAAGGACATCGCAGACTTGCTCTCCTTCTACGCTGGTCAGGCGGCGGTCAATCCCATTGTGGTGCGGCGCAGGGCCGGTCGCGAACATCGGCGTGGTGGTCAGCGAGGTCAGCGAGGTCAGCGAGGTGGTCGGCGTGGTTTTTCCGTGCTCGCGGGCGGATGACGCCTACCCCGGGACCACCTCACCTTCAGGCAGGAGTCCGCAGGGTCCGCCACGCATAGATGAAGATGCCCAGCGCAGCG
>JAYVJI010000830.1:0-4177 GCA_043769435.1 Verrucomicrobiota bacterium | reverse complement strand
CGCCCGCACTTATGGCTGCCCGAGCCCAGTCGAGGCGGATTTGAGAACGGGCAGGTGGATCTGAAGTCTGGTCAACGGCCTGCTGATACAATGTCCATGCCTCGGCGTTCCGGTCGAGTTGGAGGAGCGTGTTCGCTAGCGATTGCGCGGCGGCAGCGGCATCTGCAGGAGTTTCTGTCAGGGCCTTGAGCGCCTTGCGCAGAGAGGCCTCAGCCTCACCGGGCCTGCCCGCGAGGCGCAGGGCTTCTCCCTGATAGATCAGCAAGCGGCCCGGGGATGCCTGCGATTTGTGAGGATCTTTTTCCGACTCACTGATCAATGCGCCAAAAGCTTCTGCCGCTTCCGCATATTTCCCCTCACTCAGCAACAGCCCGGCGGCATCAACTCCGGGATCCGCCAGGGACAGCCGGGCGATGCCAAGAAAAACAACCAGGAAGCGAAGGCTCACGGAATGCTGACGAAGATACGGTAATGTAAGCGGGAAGCAGGCCCCGGAAGCGGTGTGCTGTGCTGGTGGATGACGCCGTCATTATCCCGGGCGTCCGGGGAAAGCGGTGTGAAGCCGGAGGTGATATCGCTCCACGTCATGAGGTCAGGACTGCACTCGACTCTAAAGGTGACGCCGCACTCCGCGTTGAGCCAAAAGGCGCGGGCCATGCGCAGGTAGTTCACGCCGCCCACGTTTTGAATCCACAGTCCGGCCGCCGGGGTGCTAAGCCGGGGATCGGAACCCACAGCGTATTCTACCAGATTCGTAAGCCCATCGCTGTCGAAGTCAGCAGCCGCGACGGAACTGCCGCCCGTGAGCCGGTGCTCGGCAGTCCATGACGTGTAGTCTAGGCAACAGGAAACAGGCAATCTGTTAGTCAAGCTAAGCCGGTAGCGCGTGCCTGATGGGCTAACGGCAATGCTCACCGGTGTGGGAGCAGCGGTCAGGGTCATCAGCCAGGTGCGCACATCTTCAGGCTTTGCCCATGGGCGCTGCGTGAGATAATAGCTGGCATTTCCCGCAGCATAGCCGCAGGAAAAGCTGGTCCCGCTGGCCCCGCGGAAGGCGTTGATGGAGGTGCTGCTGGCCACAGAAACACTTTCGCCGGGGGCGTAGACATCGGTCTCGATGCCGTAGTTGGAGCCATTGATGGCGTCCGTCGACCAGCGGGTATCGACGTTGCTGGAACCTCCTGCAAAAAGGAAATACCCCAGACAGGGAGTGGAGGGGCACGGAGGTGTCCGGGCGACCGTCGGGCCTAGGCGGGCCGGGGAACCGGGGTTGACCGGAGGGTTCGTATAGACGCAGAATATGTCTTGGTTAGGATCTGCTAGGGGATAGGAGCCGGCCGTGCTGGGCTGCGTAGCGACGTTATTATTGCCCGTGCCGCATATCACAAGGGCTCCAGCACGTGAGGCTTTCCATATCTGATGATCTATAGCATAACTCAATCCGCACACCGTACGGTAGGGAAATGTGATAATGGCGGCGTCGTTGCCGAGGCTGCCATCCAGTTCCCGCAAGGCTTCATCCTGCGCCGCTTTGGCCAGAGCTTGGACGGCATCAGAGACGAGGGCGGCGCAGGCACCCCGCCGGTGAACCCGGAAGGACTGCACGACGGCCGGGACGGAAGGAACCCTGCCCAGCACCCCAGCCTGGGTGCCCACTGCGCAGGAAATGACACCGGTGCCATGATCCAATTCATCCGCGTCTGCTGTAGGAACTCCCGCCCATACGCCGGGCAGGAATGGCACGGACGGGCCTCCTGAGGGGGAAAGCACGGTCGGGGGAATATAAGGTGGAGCGAAACTAACGCGGAAGGGCGGAAAATCCCCCAGCGGGTAACGCACGCCGGAATCGATAGCGACGAAGCGCACCGGGTTGCGGCACGGCGGTATGAGGATATCACTTCCAACCACCTTGTTTAGGGCATAGTTTACCGGGATGGTGGGCGCATAGGGTCCGGAGCTACCGGAACCAGCGGGTTCCAGCGGTTGATTTTCCTCTGCGACGACGGCGCCGGGAGGGAAGGCTGCGATGACGGCACCCATTTGTGATGGCCTCAAGTCAGCGATCACGAAGGATGACTGTGCCTCCGGGTAATCAACTGTTGCGCTAACATTTCCGCCGTTGCCCGCGATGGCTGCTTCCACGGAGATGGCCTGCGGGGAACCATAGTTCACAATGGAAAAAATATAGGTCACGGGAAATGTTCCCTGCGCCTGCAGCCAACCGGCAGGCAGAAGGATGAGCATAGAGCAGAGGAATGATTTGGGGCAGGCGGTCATATTTTAGAAGGAGAGTTGAGCCGAGAGATGAACACGCGGGCCACCGGCGGCAGCCGAGCCGGATGGCTCACGCAGCGGCCATGCTACGTCGCAGGAAAGGCTGAATGAATCTCCTGCTCGCGCCCGCAAACCAATCCCGGCGGCAGCCAGCCATGCATCCGGCGCGTGGTAGGAGGGCGAGGCCCAGCCGGCGTCTGCAAAAGCACTGATGCGCCATGCCACGCCCTGCTGCGCCCACGCCCGTGGAAGAGGCAGTGCTGGAGTGACGGTTTCACTGGAGAGAAAAGCACCATGTTTTCCCCGGACACTGCGCTCACTGTATCCGCGGACAGTGGATGCCCCGGCGATGCTAAAATCCTCACTGGGCAGCAACGGACCACTGGCAAGCTGAACCCCGGCTTTATTCCACTGTTGCCAGTCCTCACCCAGCGGGCGCCGGCTCTGCCAGGAGCCTCTGAGAATAGCATAGCTCGCATCGGCATCGGGATTGATGCGCTGATAGGCGTCATCTGTGGCGGCATGGAACAGGCCTCCGGGACTCCAGCTGACTTCCGCGCTAACATAATCGGCCTTAAGGCCCGCGAGGCGCTTCCAGTTTATCCCCAGCACAAAGGCGCCTGCCTCCACGGCATTGGCAAAGAGGGCATCGCCGCCAAAAGTCACATCGGTATCAAACCGCCGGTAATCGAAGCCGGCAAAAATGTCCGCTGTTTGATTCCGGGTGAGCCGGACTGGCACCACGTAGCGCAGCGCAGCTGCCCACAGTTGGCCATCCGTGGCGAGGGAGGCGCTTTCAAAATCGCTGGAAACACCAGTGCCCGCCCATGCGCCTGAGAAGCGGATTTCATGGCGCCAGGGGAGCGGAATAATCCATTCACCGGCGAGGGCCTGATAAGCACCCGGATCGTTCCCGGTGATGTATTGGACAGCCATCTGCTGATCCAGCCCCATGAAGTTGCCCCACTGCAAAACGGACCTGTAGCGGGTTTCACCCAGCGGAGGGACGCCCAGATTGTCATAAGCAAAAGAGAAGCTCACCGGCAGATCATTGCTCAGCGAAAAGGTGATGTCAGCGATAGCCGCAGTCGCTCCAGGCGAGGCTGCCAAGGAGGTCTTGTGAAACGGGTTCCGCTGCAGCCAGTCCAGTTCCTCCTGAAGTTCCCGGCTGTTCACCGGCGCGCCGGACTTCACCCGCAGACTTTTCAGCACACGCTCAGCAGACAGGTGAGCGCCGCCTTCTACGCTGACCGTGCCAGTGATGCCATCCGTCAGCAGTACAGTGACATCCCCGTTAGCATCAGGCGGATAAACGCTGGCGTAAAAGACCGGGTGGTCATGCTTATTCGCCCACTGGACTATTTCCGCAGCTATGGCGGTGCGGGCGTCTTCGCTATGGAGGCTGAAATTTATGTCGGAGAAATGTGCGGCCAGCGACTCTAGGCGGGCCGGAAGCGGACCACCGTCGCCATCCTTGAACTGAAGCCCGGCAGACTGGACCGCCTGAGCCGCAGCGAGGAAAAGCGCTGTCCGGTGCAGCGTCATGGCACCAGCTTCCTTTGGGCTTTGCGCAGGGCATCCAGCATGGCCTCAGCCTGCTTTTCAGGGGTCCCAGGCTTTATTTCCTGCGTGCCTTTAAGTTCTCCATTGATCATAGCGCTAACACTTCCAGCAGCGGGGTCCATAACATAGATTATGGCTTGCGGATTTGATCGGGAAACAGTGGCCGCGTCCGGACCGGTGGCAGCATTCGCGAGGTCCGGCACCTTGTCGGCCACTGCCGCGCGGGCAGCATCCGCGTCCGTGCCCACCCAGATAAAGACATCACCGGATAGCGGAACGCCCGTGGTATTCCCCCGCCATGTATCAGGCGGGGAAGTGATGTCCACCTTGTCCGGTGGGC